>CAXTSK010000502.1:0-4228 GCA_964246655.1 uncultured Pyrinomonadaceae bacterium | reverse complement strand
GCAACTGACTGGGAGCGTGCCGGTGGGCTCACGGTTCGAAGGCGGGCAGCCGCCTTCGGGCGGGCCGGGGCGCGAGCCGCTCATCTCCATCCGCGAGCTGAAAGTCCACTTCGACCTCGGCGGCGGCACCGCCTTCGACAAGCTCGTCGGCGGCTCAAGCGTCCGTCGCGTCGTCAAGGCAGTGGACGGCGTCTCAATCGACATCTACCCCGGCGAGACTTTGGGCCTGGTCGGCGAATCCGGCTGCGGCAAGTCCACGCTCGGGCGCGCGCTGCTGCGCCTGACCGAGCCGACCTCGGGGCAGGTGCTCTTCCGTGGGCGCGACCTCGCGCGCCTTTCGAAGCGCGAGATGCGCGGCCAGCGCCGCCACTTGCAGATGATCTTTCAAGACCCTTACGCTTCCTTGAACCCGCGCATGACGGTCTCGCAAATCATCGGCGAGCCGCTCGACACCTTCGGTCTCGGCGGGCGCGGCTCGGAGCGCGAGGGTCGCGTGCGCGAGCTGATGCAGACGGTGGGCCTGAGCCCGCGCTTCCTCAAGCGCTACCCGCACGAGTTCTCCGGCGGCCAGCGCCAGCGCATCGGCACCGCGCGCGCCCTCGCGGCCGACCCCGACTTCGTCGTCGCCGACGAGCCCATCTCCGCCCTCGACGTTTCCATCCAGGCGCAGATCATGAACCTGATGGAGCGCCTCCAGCGCGAGCGCGATCTGACGTACCTTTTCATCTCGCACGACCTGCGCGCCGTCCGCCACGTCTCGGACCGCGTAGCCGTCATGTACCTCGGCAAGCTGGTCGAGCTGGCCGACGCCAAGGTCATCTACCGCGACCCCCTGATGCCCTACACGAAGGCGCTCATCTCGGCCGTCCCCGTGCCCGACCCCGAGACCGAGGCCGCGCGCCGGCGCATCGTGCTTCAGGGCGACGTGCCCTCGCCCATCAACCCCCCTTCGGGCTGCCGCTTCCACACGCGCTGCCCCTGGGCGATTGAGAAATGCAAAGAGGTCGTGCCGCCTCTCGCGGAGATTAAGCCGAACCACTTCGCGGCCTGCATCCGCATCAGCCCGGAAGAGCCTGACATCGAAAAGGTGGCGCCGGGCGACGCGCCGGGCCTGCGCGGCACGGGTCGCGTCATCGCGCAGTGAAATTCCCCCGCCATTAGACGTTTAAACACGGGTGATGAGGTCACAAGGCCCTTTTGTGCGCGTGCCGCGCCGGGTCTGAGTCCGGCCTTGTCTATTGCCGTGCGGGCAAATATACTGCGGTAGGAGGATGGTGGCGCCTGTTCTGGTGCTCCCGCTCTCTCTGAGATTCAGCCTGCTCCCGACGGGCCACCCCGCTTACGCAGTCGAACCTCCCTCCGTCCGCAATTCGAGTCCGAAGATTGTGCCGCGACAGCTGATGGACAACACCACCCCGCCCCAAGTGGGTGCTGCCCAGAGCGAGACTTCCGCCGTGCTGCCACACGGATGGGCGGAGGTGCAGGAGGGGCTCGCCTCGGCGTCGGGGTTATCACTTTTGCTCGTCGAAGGCCGTCAGCCGCCCGCGCTCGCCGTCTCGAACAACAACTCCATCTGCCAGGCTTTCCAGTCCTCTCCCGTGCACGCGCACCTCTGCCAGCCCGACTGCGGCGAGGCGTACGAGCGCGCCGCGCGCGAAGGCACGGCCGTTCAGTACCGCTGCCACGCAGGGCTCCACTGCTTCGCCGCGCCGTTGAAGCTGGGGACGGGCGAGCCGCTGGCCGTCATCGGCGGCCGCTGCTTCCTGCGCGTCGCCGACTACCGCGCGCTGGCCGAGCGCATACGCGAGGGCGACCTCGCCGACCTGCTCTCCGCAGACCTCTTCGCCAACGTCATCTTCGCCTCGCGCCAGGACTTGGAAACGCTGGCCGCGCGTGTCGGGCAGACGGCCGAGTCGTTCGCGCGACAGAAGGAGGGCCGCGCCGTCTCGGAGAAGACCCCGGGCGAGCCTTCGCCGACGGCCGGCGCCGACGGCATCCCGGGCGAGCTTGTCGTCAAGCAGGAGGAGGTTTTGAGGCACGCGACCAACGGCCACCACCCCGCGGAACCGAAAGCAGGGAAGTCTAAGACGGAGGAGAAGGCTGGCGAAGCCGCCTCTCGCGTGGAGGTTGCGCAAGCGAACGGCGTCGCGTCCGAAGCTTACGCCCCCGCGGCGCGTGGCTCACATTCGGGCGGCACTCTGGAGGATGTATGCCGCAGGGCCGTCAAGACCCTTACGGACGACTACGGCGTCGAGTCGCTCGCGCTGCTCCTGCGCAGCGACGACAGCTTCCACACGACCTGCACCACCGGCCTCTTCGAGAAGAAGCCGCCGCGCATTGCGCTCAAGCCGAAGGAGATTAAGCTCCTGCTCGCCGCGACGAAGGGCGACTCCATCGCCGTTCCCGCCGATGGGCGCACCGGCCCCAGGCACGAGGAGGCCGTCGAACTCTTCCCGCTCGTCGTCGGCGAAGAGATTAAGGGCGCGCTGCTCGTCGGCGACGCCGGCCCCCCCCCCCCCCCCCGCCGCGCGCTCGCCAAGTTCTGCCGCGACCTCTCGATGCCGCTTGAGCTGAGCCGCCTGCGCGACGAGTTGGAGCGCCGCGTCCGCGCGGCCTCGCAGTTGCGCGCCTTCTCAGAGGTCGTCAACTCCGCGCGCCCCGAGGACGCCTACACGACCATCCTCCGCCACTCGGCCGAACTGCTGAAGGCCGAGCGCGGCTCGCTCCTCCTCTTCGACGAGCGCGCGGGCGAACTCTCGGTCAAGGCGGCCGTCGGCCCGCGCGCCGACGTGACGATAGGCTCCGGCGTGCGCATCGGCGAGGGCGTCGCCGGCACCGTCCTGCGCGAAGGCCGCCCCGCGGTCGTGCACGACGTGTCGAAGGTCTCGGGCTGGGACGCCGCTTCAACCTCGGAGCGGAGCTACAAGACGCGGTCCTTCATCAGCTATCCCATCAGCGTCGGCGGGCGCAAGGTCGGCGTCCTGAACGTGACGGACAAGGCGGGCGGCGGTGCGTACGACGAGTTCGACTTGAACCTGCTCGACATGATCGCGCCGCAGATGGCGCTCGCGCTCGACCGCGTCGAGTGGCACAGCAAGGCGACGCAGTTCCAACTGCTCTCGATCACAGACCCTTTGACCGGGCTCGTCAACCGGCGCTACCTCGAAGAACGTTTGCAGGAGGAGCTTGATCGCTCGAAGCGTCACCGCTTCGCGATGAGCTTCATGATGGTGGACATCGACGACTTCAAGGCTTACAACGACGCGCACGGCCACCAGGCCGGCGACCTCGCTTTGGAGATGACGGCGCAGTGTTTGAAGACGGCGCTCCGCTCGGCCGACGTGGCGGCGCGCTACGGCGGCGAGGAGTTCAGCATCCTCCTCCCGCAGACCGGGCTCGTCGAGGCCCACGCCATCGGCGAGCGCATCCGCCGCCGCATCGAGCGCACGCAGTTCCCACACGGCCAGTCGCAGCCGCAGGGCGCCGTCACGGTCTCCATCGGCGTCTCCTCCTTCGGGGCGGAGCTGGACGCGCCGGCCGAGATCATCCGCGCCGCCGACCGTGCGCTCTACGCCGCCAAGGCGCGCGGCAAGAATTGCATCGAGTTATACGAGCCGAAGCGGCGGAAGTCCGCGGGCGCGCAGCAGGGCAAGGAAGCGCGGCGCGAGGAGGGCGCCGACGAAGGCTGAAGAGGGATGCCACCCAAGACTCCCAGACAGAGGCGCATACTCGCGCGCGTCGCCCCCGAACATTTCATCGGGCGCGGCGAACAACTGCGCGAGCTGACCGCCCTGGGCTCGGCGCGCGGCGAACAGAAGGGCCTGCTCCTCTTCGCCGCGCCGCAGTCGGGCGTCACGGAACTTTTAAGACAGACCTTCGACGAGCTGTTTCGACAGCGCGGCGGCCCCGCGCCGGTCTACTTCGCCTTCACGCGCGCGGACGCGGCGACGACCGCCGCGGCCCGACGCTTCCTTCAGACGTTTTTGACGCAGACGGTCGCACACCGCCGCGACGACCCCGCGCTCGTCTCGGCCACGCCGACGCTGCGGACGCTGCTCGACCTCGCGACGCCGCAGGACTACGAGTGGGTCGAGCGCCTGATTCAAGACTTCGAGCGCGCGCAGGGCGAGGGGGACGAGCGCGCGCTCGTCCGGCTCTGTCTCGGCGCGCCGCAGCAGGCCGCCGCGCACGGCGCGCGCGCGGTCGTCATGTTCGACGACATCCAGGC
>CAXTSK010000501.1:3701-4231 GCA_964246655.1 uncultured Pyrinomonadaceae bacterium | reverse complement strand
CCCCTCGCTCGACCTCGGGCGCGAGCTGGCCGTGCAGCGCGCCGTGCTGCTTGCCGCCGAAGAGGGCTTGCTCCAGTCCGCGCACGACTGCTCGGACGGCGGGCTCGCCGTCGCGCTCGCCGAGTGCTGCTTCTCCTCGCTCGGCCGCGGCCCCTTAGGCGCGACGGTCGCGCTCGACGGCGAACTGCCGGCCGCCGCCTCGCTCTTCGGCGAGACGCGCGTTCTCGTCAGCTTCGACGAGTCGCAGCGCACACGCCTCGAACGCATCGCCGCGCAGGCCGGTGCCCCACTCAAAGTCATCGGCCGGACGGGCGGCGCGCGCCTCCGCATCTCAGCCTCCGGCACGGAGCAAATCTCACAGGCCGCGTCCGAACTCGAAGCCCTCTGGCGCGACTCGCTCGGCAACCGCTTGCAGGCCGAGGTCATCGCCACGGCCGCTGAGTGAAAGAGGCAGTAGCCCGACCGTGAGGGAGGGCGTCGGTCTGACGAATGAAGGCGGGATGATGAAAGGCCCGCGGCCGTTGATCAAA
>CAXTSK010000501.1:0-3691 GCA_964246655.1 uncultured Pyrinomonadaceae bacterium | reverse complement strand
GGGGCGGTCACGACCTGGCCGCCGACCCCCCCCCCCCCCGCCCCACACACCCCCCCCCCCCCTTTCTGCGTTTGACCGACGCCCTCAGTCGCGACGCGCGACGATGTCGAATGTCACCTTCAAACGGTCGCGGACGCGGACGGTGCCGTGGAAGGCGGAGGTGGCGGGGACTTTGAAGTCGCTCCGCTTGACGGTGAACTCGCCGCGGGCGCGCAGTTCGTCGCCGCGGAGCGTGACTTCGACAGGGATGGTGACGTGGCGCGTGACACCGCGGAGCGTGAGGTCGCCGCCGAGCTTGAGGGCCAAGAGGTCGCCGCCGCGCGGCTCGACGGAAACGTCGGTGCTCTTGAAGGTGATGTCGGGGTACTTGTCGGGCTCAAGCACGATGTCGCGCAGCTCGCCGTCGATGATCTTCTTCTGCTGTTCGTTGAAGTCTTCGCGCGTCTCGGCGAGCGAGGCGGCGCGCACGCTCATGGTGAGCGAGGCGGGGCTGACCGAGCCGGGAGTCAGTCGCGCCTCGCCCGCGAAGTCGCGCGCCTGCACGAAGTGGTCGTGCCCCTTGAACCAGAGCGGGCCGCCCGCGAAGGCGCGGATCATGAACTTGCTGCGCGCGGCGTCGAGCCTGTAGACGACAGACGCCTGTCGCCTCGTCACACTCGCCGCGCGCTTGATGACAGTCGCGCTGCCCGCAGTCCCGCCTGACAGCGCGAGCAGCGCGGCGAGCGCGAACGTCGAAAGCTTGCAGAGTCTCATCGAGATAAACCTCCTTCACTGTTGCCGCCGTGGAGAGTTTCATTGTCGCGTGCGAGCCAGTCGCAGAGTTGTTCAGTCAACATCTCGCCCGCGACGCGGTGGCCTTCCTCGTTCCAGTGGCCGTTGCCGCGTTGCGCGCCGAAGCCGTGAAGAAACACTTTATTCCTGTCGGCGTAAGCTTGCAGGTCGGGCGCGAGGTTGTAGACGGGGAAGCCTTCGCGCTCGCCCAAAGTTTGGAAGCGTCGCTCGGCGTAGAAGAGGTCGGCCGCGCCGACGCGGCGTGCGAAAGCCTCGCGCGCGGCGGGGTCGGGGAAGACCTGTATGCCGTTGCTGAGCGTGACGACGTAGAAGCGCGCGCCGTGGCTTTTGACTTCGGCGTTCATCTCGGCCAGCAGTCTCTCGGTCACGAGCCAGGCGTCGCGCCACACGTCGTCCGCGGGCTCGCGGTAGATGACGTTGGCCGTGCCCAGCTCGTCCGCGGGCGCGGCCGTGTCGGACTGCCCCGCGTTCGTCGTCTTCGTTTCGCCCGCCGCGTCCGCGCCGTTCTTTTGTTTCTCCTTCGCCAGGCGCCGTTGCTCGCGCCAGGCGTCGAGGCGCGACTTGATGGCCCGCTGCCCTTCGTGGATGGCCTGGACGAAGCGCAGGTGCTCGCGCAGCCAGCGGCCAAAGCGATTGAGCGCGGAGTTGCGCGCGCGGAAGGCGGCCGTGCGGCGGAACGAGTCGTCGAGAGTTAGCCGGTCGCCGTTCATGACGAAGTAAGGAATCTCGTCCGTTATCTTCAGCGCGCGCGAGTTGTCGAGCACGTCGTTGTTAGTCGTCACGGCGAGCAGCACCACGTCGGGCGAGTAACTCCACACCTTCTCGCGCAGCGTCAACAACTCCTGCGCCGTGCCGTAGCCGGAGACGCCGAAGTTGATGACCTCGACCTCTCGCCCGGCCGACGCGGGACATTCCCGCAGCTTTGCTTCCAACACCGACCAGAATGCCTTCTCGCGCTCGACCTGAAAAGCCTCGGCGTAAGAGTCGCCGACGACGGCGATGCGCAGCGTCCCCGCGGGCTTCTCCTTCGCGTGCTCGCGGTCGCGCAGGCCGTCGGAGTTGATGCGGACGTAGGCCGCGCCCTCGCGCCGGTAGAGACCCTCGGCGCCCGGCCACAAAGAGTAGCCGCGCACCTCGTCCGGCTCGTAGAAGACCGGGTAGGTGTAGCCGACGACGCGCAGGAAGACCTCGAAGATGAGCAGCGCGAAGACGACGCTCGACGCGACGACCGCGACGCGCACACGCAACGGCGGCTTCGCTCTGACCTCTGACTTACTTTCGGTGTCCGGGCTGCTTTCGGGATTGTTCATCTGTTCCGCTGGCGAGGATACAACACGCGCGGCGGCGCAAAAAGTTAACAAAACTCGCGGGCGTTCGTGTATGCTGCCGCGGCACTTGAGAAAGCATCACTCCCGAGATGCACCGGCACGTCATACTCAACCGTCGCCTACTCGAAGCGAGGCGCGCGCGGCTGCACGCCGTCACGTCGGCCGCGCTCTACGGCCGTGGCGTCTTCACGACGGTCGCCGTGCACGAGGGTCGGCCCTTCCTCTGGGACGCGCACTGGTCGCGGCTGCTCGCGCACGCCGAAAGGGTAGGCGTCGAGTGCGACTTCGGCGACAACGAGGCCGCGCTCCTCCTCTCACGACTCATCGAAGCGAACGGCGTGGAAGAAGGCCGCGCGCGCGTCCACCTGCTCGCGCGCCCTGTGCGCGCCCGCTGGAAGCTGGGGGACGAAGGGCGCACCTCCGACCTCCTGATGGTGACGGCCGACGCGTGGGCGCCGCCCGAGTCTCTGGCGCTGACGGTCTCCCCCTACCGCGTCAACACCTGCTCGCCGCTCGTCGGGGTGAAGACCGTCAACCGGCTCGAACAGATCATGGCGTGGGAGGAGGCTCGCTCACGCGACTTCGACGAGGCCGTCGTCTGCAACGAGCGCGGCGAGGTCGCCTGCGCGACGACGGCGAACCTCTTCTGGGTCAAGCACGGCACCGTCCACACGCCCGCGCTCGCGACGGGCGCGGTGGCCGGCACGACGCGGGCGCGCGTCATCGAGCTGGCTTCGGACTTAGCCGTCCCGCTCTCGGAGGGCGCGCACACTTTGCACGACATGGCCGAAGCCGACGAGGTCTTCCTCACCTCGGCCGCGCTCGGCGTCGCGCTCGTCACGACGTTCGACTACCACCGCTACACCGTCCCCGTCGGCAGCCCCGCGCTGCGCCTGCGCGAAGCCTATCGACAACTCACGCTCGACCCCAAGGCGTTCGAGCCCGTCCCCGAACAGAGCCGCGTGCCCGAATAACAAGAAACTTGCGCCGGGCGGACGGGTTTTGTGCTAATCTCGCGCGCGCACACCTATCATCCTAAGAAAAGATTCGGAGGATTGAGATGTTCGACCCAACCTTGCATCTTCCCGTGAGCCTCGCGATGTTCCAGGACATCTTCCACGCGCCCTCGGGGCAGGAGCTCGTGCGCATTCTCTTCCGTTGGGCGCACTTCGTCGGCGGCATTACCTGGATCGGGATGCTCTACTTCTTCAACCTCGTCAACGTCAACTTCATGAAGGCGCTCGACGCGCCGACGAAGAAAATAGTCATCCCGAACCTGATGCCGAAAGCACTGTGGTATTTCCGTTGGGGCGCGCTCGTCACGGTGCTCGCGGGTCTGGGCTACTACGCGATGTACATCCTGCGCGGCGACGTGATTAACGCCAACAGCGACGGCGCGGGCGCCAACACGTGGCTCATCCTCATCATCTGGCTCATCGTCGCCGGGGTGGCGTGGGCCATCTACGCCTACGTGCTGCTGCCGAACCTGAACAAGGACGGGAAGATTCTGGCGGCGGCGACCGCGGCGCTCGTCATCGCGCTGGCCGTGGGGCTCGTCTGGCTCCTCGACT
>CAXTSK010000500.1:1538-4232 GCA_964246655.1 uncultured Pyrinomonadaceae bacterium | reverse complement strand
CGGCCCGAGGTTGTAGAGCGTGCCGGTGGCGAACGCCGGCGTCGAGGCGCTGTCCGGCGGGGCGGAGGCGGTGCTGATCGCGCTCGTTGACCAGCCCGCCGTGCCGCCTTCTGAAATCATAAAGCTGATTGAGGCGCGGCGGCGCACGGGCGCACGGCTCGTCCTGCCCGAATGGGAGGGGCGCGGCGGACACCCCGTGCTCATAGACCTTTCAATGCGCGAGGAGTTGTCGGGCGTCGTCCCCGAGAAAGGCTTGCGCGCGCTCTTCGACGCACACCGCGCGGAGGTGCTGCGCGTCCCCGCCGCCTCGCCCTACGTCGCGCGCGACATGGACACGTGGGAAGAGTACGCCGCGCTCCACGCGGAAGTCTTCGGCTCTCCTCCGAAGTGAGCAGTGAGCAGTGAGCTGTAAGCAGTTTAAAAGATTTCAGGCGGCCGTGGCGTTAAGCTCGGCCGCCTGAAATTATCTACCCCGCTTTAATCGCCTAACTGCTCACTGCTTACTACCGCTCACTTCCCCCAGCCGCCTTCTGCGCGCGGTGGGTGCCTTCGGCGAACTCTTCGAGCATCTTCTCGTTGAAGGCGGGGATGTCGTCGGGCTTGCGGCTCGTCACCAGGCCGTTGTCTACGACGACCTCCTGGTCAACCCAGTTCGCGCCAGCGTTGACGAGGTCGGTCTTGACCGAAGGCCAGGAGGTCAGCGTGCGACCCTTCACCACTCCTGCCTCGATGAGCGTCCAGGGCGCGTGGCAGATGGCCGCGACCGGCTTGCCCGCGTCGAAGAAGGCGCGGACGAAGTTGACCGCCTCGGGCTGCATGCGCAGCTGGTCGGGGTTGGCGACGCCGCCCGGCAGCAGCAGCGCGTCGAACTCCGCGGCGTCCGCCTCCGCGAGCGGCACGTCCACCTCGTACAGGTCGCCGAGGTCGAAGTGCTGCCAGCCCTGCACCCGGCCCTCCTCCGCGGGCGACACGATTAAAGTCTCCGCACCCGCCTCTTCGAGCGCCTGCTTCGGCCCCTCAAGCTCCGCCTGCTCGAACCCTTCGGCGACGAGAATCGCGACCCTCTTCCCTTCAAGACTCTTCTCCATAATCTTCCTCCTTGATGACTCGGAATTGATGAGGTCTTGAGTCTAGCTCTCGGCTTTCGCGGTTCATGTGCGGGGAGTTCACGAAAAGTTGGCGCGGGAGCACGTAGTGACGGGCGGGCGGAAACCGTTATAAACTCGGAAACCTTTTTGAGCCGCGCGGGTGTCCGGTTGAACGAGCCGTTCGTGTTTTGAATCCAACCATTCTATTTGACCGCACATCAAATGTCCGTCATGATTCCCCGCGCAAGAGTTTCAAAGCGCGGGGACAGAAGGAGATGAAAATGTCATCCAACCAACGGCGTCCGGCCTTCACGTTCGCGCTCGTGCTGCTGCTCGTCGCGCTCTCGTGGGTCGCGCCCGTGTCGCGCGCGCAGGCGCCGCTCGACTTCAAGCTGAAGACGACCGACGGCGGCGAGATCACGTCGCAGATGGTGCGCGGCGACGTGGTCGTCCTCGCGTTCGGCTCCAGCCTGCTCGGCCCGCTCTCGAAGCAGCAGGTGCAGGGCGTGCAGCAATTGGCCGAGCAGTTCGGTGAGCGCGACGTGCGCGTCTACTGGGTTACGACCGACTCGGACAAGCCGCAGGCGAAGACCTACGCGACCGACGAGCAGCTCCGCGCCTTCGCGAACAAGGCCGGACTCAAAGCGGCCGTGCTGCGCGACCCCGACGGCGCGCTCTTCAAGAAGACGGGGGCCGACCAACTCCCCGCGGTCGTCATCCTCGACCGCCACGGCGCCGTCGCCGTCCCCGTCGTCGTCGGCCACGACCCCAAGCGCACGCTGGTCGAATCACTCTCCGACCGCCTCAACAAGATGCTCGCCGCGCAGTAAAGGGAGTAGACGGTAGCCAGTAGGGATACAAAAGCGGCGCGCTCGGTCTAAAGGCTGAGACGCGCCGCTTAGTCTTTCTACTGGCTACTGTCTACCGTCTACTTGTTCTTGTTCGAGGCGGCGCGCCAGTTCATAAACTAATCTGACGGGCAGGCCGACGACGTTCCAGTAGTCGCCGTCGATGGCTTCGATGAAGAGGGCGGCGCGGCCCTGGATGGCGTAGGCGCCGGCCTTGTCGAGCACGTCGCCGGTCTGGACGTGCCAGTCGATCTCCTCGTCGCTCGTCTCGGCGAAGCGGACGCGCGTGCGCTCAAGGCCGGTCACGGTCTGCCCCGTCTCGGCGCGCACGAGGGCCACGCCGGTCAGCACCTCGTGCCAGCGCCCGCTCAAACTCCGCAGCATCCGCCGCGCGTCGTCCGCATCAAGCGGCTTCTCCAGAATCTCGCCGTTAACGAGCACGGTCGTGTCCGCACCGAGCACCAGCCCGAAGAGGCGGCTCTGTGCGACCGCCTCGGCCTTGGCGCGCGCGAGGCGCGAGACGAAATCCTCCGGGCCTTCGCCCGCGAGCCGCGTCTCGTCCACGCCCGCCGGGTGCTTCTCGAACGGCCAGCCGACGGCCGTCAGAATCTCCGAACGGCGCGGGCTCGAAGAGGCGAGGATGAGCGGCCGTATCCCCTTCAGCCGCGGCGCCCCCGCTTGTGACACGCGTTCGTTTTCCATTACACTCCCCACACGATTAGCGGGTTTAGGGTTGAGGTTTTTTTTGTTTATTACCT
>CAXTSK010000500.1:0-1528 GCA_964246655.1 uncultured Pyrinomonadaceae bacterium | reverse complement strand
GTCTCTAGGTTTTGTTTTTTTATATACACCCCCCCCCCACCACCCCCCCAACCCAAACCCCCCCATTCCGCATTCGAGAGATGGAAGATTTATTTCAGTCGCTCCCGAAGCTCCTGCGAGCGGCGGGCGAGAGCGAGGAGGTCTTGGAGGCCGCGAGCTTCGCGGCGTGGCGGCGCGTGGCGGGCGAGGCGCTGCGCGGCTGCGCGGTGCCCTTCCGCCTCTACAACCGGCGGCTCATCGTCTCGGTGCCGGACACGACCTGGCGCAAGCAGCTCGAACAGGTGAGCCCGCAGCTCGTCTTCCGCCTCAACTCTTTGCTCGGGCAGCCGGTCGTTACCTACGTCGAGTTCCGCGTAGACCCGCAGACGGTGCGCGAGGAGCGCAAGCGACTCGGCCGCACGCAGTACGAACAGCTCAACGCAGAGGAGGCCGCCCTCGACCGCGCCGCCGAACTCGACGACGCGGCCCACGCCATCCACGACGACGACCTGCGCCGCCGCTTCCTCCTCGCCGCCGGGAGTTGTATGAATCGGAGGGGTAGGCAGTAGGCAGATGGCAGTAGGCAGTTGAAGACCCTGCTGTCGAGCCCGACGTATTGACCTTTCAACGTCCGAAACGCGGAGCGTACTGCCTACTGCCATCTGCCTACTGCCTACTGGCGAACTATGCCAATCACCGAATCAGAGATTCAGAAGATCGCGGCGCTGGCGCACCTTGAGATTACGGACGAGGAGTTGCGGACGCTCGCGCCGCAGGTGGCGTCCATCGTCGCGTACGTCGAGCAGTTGAACGAGCTGGACACGAGCGCGGTCGAGCCGGCCATCGGCGGGCTGACGCCCGAGGGCGAGCGCACGCGTGCCTCGCGCGAGGACGCCCCGCGCCCGTCGCTCGGCCAGGAACTCGCGCTCGAACAGGCGCCCGAGCCCGCGCACGGCCATTTCCGCGTGCCGAAGGTCATCGCCAGCTCGGAAGAGAAAGAGAACTTTTAAAGTCCTGCCGCGTCATTCTCATCAAACATGCCTTCATCCGATAGAACAATCGAACTCATCTCGTCGGAACTCTCCGCCGCCAGTTCGACGGCGCACGCCGTCGTCGGGCGTGCGCTCGACGCGGCCGAGCGTCTGAACGGGACGCTCAACGCCTTCCTCCAAATCGACCGCGAGGGCGCGCTGCGCCGCGCGAAGGAGTTGGACGCGGACGCAAAGAGTGGTGCGTTGCGCGGCATCCCTCTCGCCCTCAAGGACAACATCTGCGTGCGCGGGATGCAGGCGACGTGCGGCTCGCGCATCCTCGCAGGGTATCACCCGCCCTACGACGCGACGGTGACGGAGCGCCTGAACGCGGCGGGCGCCGTCATCATAGGGAAGACCAACTGCGACGAGTTCGCGATGGGCTCCTCGAACGAGAACTCGGCTTACGGGCCGGTGCGTAACCCCTGGGACGTGGAGCGGGTGCCGGGCGGCTCTTCGGGCGGCTCGGCGGCGGCCGTGCACGGCACGCTGACGTTCAAGGAGAACGCCTTTCCGTT
>CAXTSK010000499.1:0-4235 GCA_964246655.1 uncultured Pyrinomonadaceae bacterium | reverse complement strand
GATGATGGCCTCGCCCCCGATGCGCTCGATCACCCCGCCCGCCAGATGCTCGTCCGCGTCCTGCGCGATGTGATCCAGGTCGGTCGCAATCAACTGGAACTTTGCCGTCGAGCTGCCACAGTTCAGTACAAGGACATTCATGATTGGTGAATAGTAAATGGTAAATGGTGAATGGTAAAAGTCGGCCAACTCACCATTTACCATTCACTAGAGGTGGCGGAGGAAGGCTTCCGGGTTGTTGAGGAAGTCGCGGGTGAGGGAGACGTGTTCGACCTCTTCGTAGCGGACGCGGCGGACGGGAGCCTGGTCGAAGCTGAGGATGTCGGCGCCGGGGAGCGCCATCAGGATGGGCGAGTGCGTGGCGACGAGGAACTGCGAGTCCTGCTCGGCCATCCCTTTGAGCATCGCGAGGAGCGCGAGTTGGCGCTGCGGCGAGAGCGGCGCCTCGGGCTCGTCGAGCAGGTAGAGGCCGCCGGGGACGAAGCGCGACTGGAAGAGTTGCAGGAAGCTCTCGCCGTGCGAGCGCGCGTCGGCGTCCTCGCCGTAGCGGGAGGTGAGCGCGCGCCGCTGCCCGCGCACGACTCCCTGTGCGAGCCGCAGCCCGTAGCCTTTGAGCCCCTCGCGCTCGAACTCGCCGGCCATCTCTTCAAGCTCCGCGCTCGTCTGGTTGACGCGCTTCGTGAAGTTGAAGAAGTCCTCGGCGCGCAGGAAGAAGCCGCGGTGCGTGCGCTTCGTCCACGTCAGCTTCAACTGCGCCGCCAGCGCGCGCGCGTGGCGCAGACTCTTGTCCGCGCGCACGTCCTCGCCGCCGACCACGACCGAGCCGACGCACGCGGCCAACGCTTCCAGCACCGTAGACTTCCCCGACCCATTCTCGCCGACGAGGAACGTGACCGCGCTGCGGAACTTTATCTCCTTGAACTTCCTGACGACGGGCAGCGCGAACGGGAAGCCTTCCAGTTCCCTCGCCGCCGGCCTGATGTCGATGGAGCGGAGGTGAATCATCTTGCTCCTGTGGCCCACGGCCCCGACGTTAACGCCGCAGCCTTGCGAGCCACCCGTCCAGTTTTTGTTCGTAGGCGGCCAGCCAACTCCGGAAGGTGACTTTGCCGCCGTCGCCGTTCGCCTCGAAAGGTGCGACCTGCGCCAACACGTCCTGCCGCATCCAACTCATCGCGACTTCGATCTCTCCCTTGAGCAACTCCCGCTCGCCCTCCGCGAGCCCGGGGTAGGCGTTGTAGACCTCGCCCACGGTGTACGGGTCGGCGTCGCGCCCGAGCGCCAGGATGCTCTTCTTAAACCCCGCGCCCGCGCCCGGCTTGTCGGCGTCACCCGAGTTGAGAGTCTGTCGCGCCAGTTCGAGCACGCGTGCGATGTAGATGCGGTAGCCCGCGTAGTTGGCCGCGGAGTGTGACGCCGCCTGCAACTCACCCTCGTAGCTCCCGTCGGCGAACAACGCGGACAAGATCACGACGGCGTCCGGCGGCAACGGCGCGTACCCGTCGCCCTTCTTCTCGGCGCGGTCGCCGCAGGCGATCATAACTTCACCCACGCCGCCCGCCTCGACTATCGGCCGGCCCTCGACGCCGAGCGGCCATCTCGTGCTGACGGTCTGCTCCCCGTACCGGGTCTCAAGCTTCAGGGCGACGACATCCTTCGGAGAGTGATTTCGCAGGACGAGCTTCACCATCGAAAGCTTCTGGTCAACCCCGACGCTGACTGCTTCAAGCGAGCGCGTGCGGAACCTCGCAGCTACTGCGCGCGGCTCGGCCTCCACCTTCTTCACGATGCTTAGCTCGAAGGGCTTGATGCCGAACTTCTCAAGCTCCTTCACGACGTAAGTGTCGCCCGCCGCGCCGTTGTACTCGGAGACGAACTCCTCGACATCGTAGAACTTCACGCCCCGGTGGATGGTGACCCGGATGTTGGCGCGCGCGCCGTCCATGCGACGTGCGAACCTGACGGCGAGGATGGGAAGGGCGCCCTCCGGCTCCTTCCAATCGGGGAGCCGCTCGAAAATCGGGAACCACTCCGTCACAACTCCTGTCGGCGGCACGGGGCTTATTGAAACTTGAGAGCCCCCGGCACCGCCTATCACCAGAGCGAGACTCGACGGCGCGGGCGCTGCGTCCTGCGCCGAGGCTACGCCAGCGACGAGCAGGCAGCAGAGGGTCTGCGCCAGAAGCAGGTGTTTTCGAATTCTCTTCATCGCGGCCTCCTGCGCCCGGGTTAAAGGCGCGGCTGTTTCCCCGCCCCCGTTCAGAGTCGCGCGAGCCAGGCTTCGAAACGCGCCTGCTGCTCGGCGAGCCAGCCCTCGAAGCTGTTGCCAGCGGGCGCGGCCTCGAACTTCTTCTCGAAGCGTTCGAGGTCTTTGAGCAGCCCCCTCCTGACGATGTTCATCGAGACTTCGACGCCGATCCTCGGGTCAGAGCCGCCCGGCGAGGGGCGGGCCGTCAACAGCTTGTCCAGGGAAGCCTGCGGCGCCGCGTCGTCGAGCGCGGTGAGGGCCGCCCTGAACCTGCGGACGGCCCCGGCGGTCTCCACGTCGCCGGACGCGCGCGCCTCTCGGACGAGTTGCAAGAGGCGCGGGAGTTGTACGCGTGTGCCCTCGTCCATCGACGCCTTACGGGACGCCCACACGGCGTCACCCTCGAACGTGTAGTCCTCGAAGACGACGGCGGCGATGACCACGGTATCGATGGCCGCCGGCGTGAAACCGGCCCCCGACGCACGCCCGTCCGTAACTCCGACCTTCCGCTCGTACGTCCCGCCCGGCTCCATCAAGGGCTTGCCTTCGGGCTCGAAGACGTACGACGACACGCGCGGGCGGCCGTTCAAGACCTCCTCCAACATCACGGCGCGCACGCGTTTCGAAGAGAGGTTGGTCAGCGTGACCTTCGCGCGCGGCAGCGGCTCGGGCTTGAAGTCGGTGACGGCGGCGGCGATGGACTGCGTCCGGTTGACGACCACGGGCGCGGCCGTGTCGGAGGCATTAACGCGCAGGACTTTGAAGACGAAGGGTTCGACGCCGAACCGCTCAAGGTCGCGCGCCTCTACCGTCTCGCCCGCGGCGGCCGTGTAGGTCGCCACCTCTTCGAGCCGGTCGAAGAAGCGCGAGCCGACGTACACGCCGACCTTTAACACGACCCGGCCTTCGTCGAGTTTCGTTTTCACGTCCACGGCGCGAACCATTTCGGCCGCGGGGCGCTCCGCGGCCGTGGGACTCCTGCCGAAGAGCCCGTACCAGGCACCGCCCGGCACGTCCTCGTAAGCGGGCTCCGCGCCCTTCTTGTAGACGACCCGCACGACGAGCCTGCCCGGCTTCGACTGCGGCGACGCGGCCGGCGCCTCCTGCGCCGAGGCGGCAAGCGTCGAGAGAAGGCAGACGGCCAGCGCGCGGCCGAGGTTTACGAAAGCTCTTACTTTCATCACACCGCTCCTTCGTGTTGCGGCAAGTCGGCGGGGAGTTTGACAGGGCGTTTCTATGCCACGTGGGGGATAAAGTCAACGCGCAGGCTACACGCGCGGCTCGTCTCGTTCCCGAAGCTCAGGAGGCTTCGGCGAGCCTGCGAGCCGCGTCGAGGAGTCGCGCGCGCAGTTCCTCCTCGTCGAGCGTCGTGACGCGGCCGTCGCGGAAGACCTCGCGGCCGGCGACGACTGTGAGCAGCACGTCGCGCCCCGAAGAGGAGAAGACGAGCGCGGCGGCCGGGTCGTACGAAGGAGTCTGATGCGCCGCGTCGAGCCGCACCGCGACGAGGTCTGCTTCGAGCCCTTCTCTGAGCGAGCCCGTCACACTTTGCATGTTCATCGCCGACGCGCCACCGTGCGTCAACAGCCGCAGGGCGTCGTTGGCGTCAAGCATCCGACCGCCCTCGACCGTCTCTAACGCAGCGCGCGACGCGAGCAGTGCGAAGCGCGACTCTTCCAAAGGGTCGCAGACGTTGTTGCTGGCGACCGAGTCGCTCCCGAGCCCGACTGAGACACCCGCCGCCAGCATCGCCGCCAGCGGCGCGCGCCCGTGCCCGAGTTTCGCGTTCGACTTCGGGCAGTGCGCGACTCCCGTCCCGTGCTCTTTCATCAAACGTATGTCGCCCTCGTCCACGCGTACGCAGTGCGCGAGGAGCGGCCGCGCGTCGAGGACGCCCGTGGCGGCGAGGTGGCGGACGGTCGTCGTGCGCGGGGGGGGGCAAGCGGAGCCGCGCCGGGCGGTCGCCCGCGCGCAGCGGGCGCCGCCG
>CAXTSK010000498.1:0-4252 GCA_964246655.1 uncultured Pyrinomonadaceae bacterium | reverse complement strand
GTGTCGGGATATTTAATCAAGCGCGGCTGGCGGCTGGGCGCGGCGCGCAAGGCCGTGGTCGTCTTCGGGGGCTTGGGTGTGACGGCGCTCATCCCGACCATCTTGACGACGAACCTCTTCGCCATCGCAGCGCTCTTCGGCTTCGCCACCTTCTCCTACGCCTGCTTCACGACCATCGCCAATGTGCTCCCCTCCGACCTCTTCCACAGCGAGTCGGTGGCGTCCGTCAGCGGGCTGAGCGGGACGGGGGCGGGGCTGGGGACAATCGCGGCCTTCCTGCTCGTCGGCTACGTCTCGGACGCGCGGCAGGCCACCGGCACGCACGCCTTCGACCCAATCATCGTCGTGGCGGGACTGATTCCGCTCGCCGGTATGGCGCTGGTGCTGCTGCTCGTGCGCAACACGAGCGCCACCGACGCCGGGCTCGTACGGCGCGTCTGAACGGGCTCCGAATCGGAGCAAGGTTTAAGATTAGAGCGACCGGCCGCCTCTCGCGCGCGCGGCCGCGAAGGGGAAGATGAGACCACTAAAGATCGGCATCACGGGCGTACGCGGAGTCGTCGGCGAGACGTTCACGCCGGAGCTGGCCGTCGGCTTCGCGCAAGCCTTCGGCACGTACATGGACGGCGGGCGCATCCTCGTCAGCCGCGACACGCGCCCCTCGGGGCCGATGGTGCGCGCCGCGGTGCTCGGCGGGCTCATGGCCGCGGGCTGCGAGGTCGTCGATCTCGGCGTCTGCCCGACGCCCTCGATGCAGCTCGCCGTCGTGCGCGCGCGCGCGGGCGGCGGCATCGCCGTCACCGCGGGGCACAACCCTTCGCAGTGGAACGCGCTCAAGTTCGTACGCGCCGACGGGCTCTACCTCAACCCGGCGCAGGCCGAGGAACTCTTAGACATCTTCCACCAGGGCGAGTTCGCGAAGGCGACGTGGGATAAGGTCGCGCGGCGCGTCGAGGTGGCCGACGCCGTCGCCGGGCACATCGAGACACTTCTGCAATCGTTCGACGCCGACGCCATCCGCGCGCGGCGTTTGAAGGTGGCGGTGGACTGCTGCAACGGGGCCTGCGCGCGGCTCATCCCGCGCTGGCTCGAAGAGTTGGGCTGCGAGGTGCTCGCCGTCAACGACGACCCCTCCGCGCCCTTCCCGCACAGCCCCGAGCCGAAGCCCGAGACGATGGCACAGCTCCGCGCCGTCGTTAAAGCGGGCCGCGCCGACATCGGGTTCGCGCACGACGCCGACGGCGAACGCCTCGGCGTCGTCACGGAGGAGTGCGACCCTCTCTCCGAGGAGGCGACGCTCGCGCTCGCCGCCGAGATACTGCTGCCGCGGCGGCCCGGCACCGTCGTCACCAACCTCTCGACGAGCGGGGCGGTCGATATCGTCGCCGCGCGCCACAACTCAACAGTCGTCCGCACGCCCGTCGGCCAGGCTTACGTCTCCGAGGCCATCGTCGAGACGGGGGCCGTGCTCGGCGGCGAGGGGAGCGGGGGCGTCTCGCTCCCCTGGGTTCACCCCACGCACGACAGCGCGGCGGCCGTCGGCCTCGTCCTCGAACACCTCGCGCTCTCGGGCGAGGCGGTGTCGGCGACGGCGGCGCGGCTGCCTCGCCTCTCGATGGTCAAGCACAACGTCAAGGTCGAGCCCAACCAGATATACTCGCTGCTGCAACGCCTGCGCGCGCAGGCCGAGCGCGAGGGGCGCGTCTCCGACCTGACCGACGGCGTCAAGTTCGAGACCGCCGGCGGCTGGCTCCACGCGCGCGCCTCAAACACAGAGTCCATGATCCGCCTCATCGCAGAGGCAACGGACGAGCGCGCCGCCCGCGACCTCGTGGACTGGGCGCGCGACAGATTGAAGAGATAGGTGCAGATGCGAGCGATTCCAACACTCAAGATCAGCATCTCAGGCGTGCGCGGCGTCGTCGGCGATTCACTGTCGCCGACGCTGCTCGTGCGCTTCGCGCAGGCGTTCGGCACCTACGTCGGCTCCGGCACGGTCGTCATCGGCCGCGACACGCGCACGTCGGGCGAGATGGTGACGCAGTCGGTCGTCGCGGGGCTCCTCTCGGCGGGCTGTCGCGTTTTGGACGTGGGCGTCTGCCCCGTCCCGACCGTGCAGGTGCTCGTGCGCCACGCGGGCGCGCAGGGCGGCATCTGCGTCACCGCGAGCCACAACCCCGCGGAGTGGAACGCGCTGAAGTTCATCGGTCCCGACGGGCTCTTCCTCGGCCCCGGCCCCGCGCGTGAGCTGCTCGACATCTACCACCAGGGCGAGTACACGAAGGTCTCGGGCGCGGAGATGCGCACGGTCGAGACGCTCGAAGGCGCGACCGACGTACACGTCCGCGCCATCCTCGACGCGCTCGGCCCACTCCCCACGCGCGCACGCAGGCTGCGCGTCGTGCTCGACTCGTGCAACGGCGCGGGCTCGGTCGTCACGCCGCGTCTGCTCGAAGCGCTCGGGGCCGAGGTCTTCACCGTGAATGCGACGCCCGACGGTCTCTTCCCGCGCCCGGCCGAGCCGCTCCCCGAGAACCTCGGCGAGTTGTGCGCGGCGGTGCGCGAGCACGGCGCCGACCTCGGGCTGGCGCAGGACATGGACGCCGACCGCCTCGCCGTCGTGGACGAGCGCGGCCGTCCCGTGGGCGAGGACTACACGCTCGTGCTCGCCGCGCTCTACGTGCTCGGGCGCGAGCCCGGCCCCGTCGTCGCGAACCTCTCCACTTCGAGCGCGCTCGCCGCGGCGGTCGCGCGCTTCGGCTGCGAGCTGACGCTCTCGAAGATCGGCGAGGCGAACGTGACCGAAGAGATGCGCCGGGTCGGGGCGGTCGTCGGCGGCGAGGGCAACGGCGGCGTCATCTACCCGCGCATCAACTTCGGCCGCGACAGCCTCGTCGGCGCCGCGCTCGTCCTTCACCTGCTGGCCGAGACCGGACAGACCGTCTCCGAGATAGTGGCGACGCTCCCGCCCTACTTCATAGTCAAGGAGAAGCTGGCCTGCCCTTCGGACAAGATCAAGGTGGCGCTACGTATGGTCGAGCATGAGTACGCGGGCTACGCTTCCGACCGCCGCGACGGCGTCAAGGTCATGCTCCCCGACGGCTGGTTCCTCGTGCGCGGCTCGAACACCGAGCCGATCATCCGCGTCGTCGCCGAAGGCCCGACCGAAGAGCGCGCGCGTGAGATCGTCGATCAGGTCTTTGCGCGCGTGCGCGTGGCGGTGAACTCTTAACAACAGAGACGATGATTGAAGCGGTCATCTTCGACATGGACGGCGTGCTCATCGACTCCGAGCCCTTCTGGCAGGAGTCGGAGATCGAAGCCTTCGGCCGCGCCGGGCTGCGCCTGACGCGCGAGATGTGCGTGCAGACGATGGGCCTGCGCGTGGACGAGGTCGTGGACTACTGGCACCGCCGCCACGGGTGGGAGGGCTTCGCCGCGGGCGAGTTGGAAGAGGCGATCATCGGCGGCGTCGAGCGGCGGATTCTTGAGAAGGGTGAGGAGAAGGAAGGCGTCCGACCCGCGCTCGAACTCTTCCGCGGCCACGGCGTTAAAGTCGCGCTCGCCTCCTCGTCGGCCTACCGGCTCATCCGCGCCGTCACGGAGCGCTTCCGGCTCGCGGACAAGTTCGACTGCGTCTACTCGGCCGAGGATGAGGAGTATGGCAAGCCGCACCCGGGCGTCTACCTGACGACGGCGCGCAGGCTCGGCGTGAAGCCTTCCACCTGCCTCGCCGTCGAGGACTCCTTCAACGGCGTGCTCGCGGCCAAGGCGGCGCGCATGAAATGCGTCGCCGTCCCCGAAGAGGACGCGCGCCGCGACCCACGTTTCGCCATCGCCGATGTCGTGCTCGGCTCGCTCAAGGAGATCGACGAAGAGGTCTGGCGCCGCCTGAGCGACTGACCTCCCACGGACAGATGAACTACGCAATCGGCATTGACCTCGGCGGCACGAACATCAAGGCCGTGGCCGTCTCCGTAGACGGTGACGTGCTCGCCCAAACGTCCGCGCCCACGCACGGAGAGAACGGGGCGGCCGAAGACGGCGCGGCTGTGGCGCGAAACGTCGCGCGGCAGTTGTCCGCGCTCGAAGCGGAAGTCGGGCGGACAGCCTCGGCGGTCGGGCTCGCCGCGCCCGGGCTCGTGGCGCGCGACGGCCGCTCGATGGCTTCGATCAGCGGCCACCTCGAAAGCGTCGAAGGACTCGTCTGGGCCGAGCACCTCGGCGGGCGTGAGCCCGCGTTGCTCAACGA
>CAXTSK010000497.1:0-4273 GCA_964246655.1 uncultured Pyrinomonadaceae bacterium | reverse complement strand
ATAGTCCCGATGTTGACGTGCGGCTTCGACCGGTCAAACTTCTCCTTCGCCATGTTTCTCTCTCGCTCCTTAAACGAATTGAATCATCTGTTCATTTGATTCAATGACTCATTGAATCAACCGTTCAATTACTTGGTGACGCCCTGCACCTTCGCGATGACCTCTTCGGCGATGTTCTTGGGCGCAGCTTCGTAGCGCTCGAAGTGCATCGTCGAGGTGGCGCGGCCCTGCGTCATCGAGCGCAGGTCGGTGGTGTAGCCGAACATCTCGGAGAGCGGGACGTAGGCCGTGATGACCTGCGCGCCGCCCGGGCGCGGCTCCATCTTCTCGATCTGCCCGCGGCGGCGGTTCAGGTCGCCGTTGACCGAGCCCATGTACTCCTCGGGCGTGACGACCTCGACGCGCATGATGGGTTCGAGCAGAACGGGCTTGGCCTTCTTCACCGCGTCCTGGAACGCGAGCGAGCCCGCGATGTGGAACGAGCGTTCGTCGGAATCGACCTCGTGGTACGAGCCGAAGACGAGATCGACCTTGATATCCACCAACTCGTAGCCGGCGAGGAAGCCGCGCTCCATCGCGTCGCGGACGCCCTCCTCGATGGGCTTGATGAACTCGCGCGGGATGGCGCCGCCCGTGATCTTGTTCTCGAAGACAAAGCCCTCGCCCGGCGCGGGCGCGATCTCCAGCTCGGCGTGGCCGTACTGGCCGCGGCCGCCGGTCTGGCGCTTGTAGCGCTCGACGCCCTTCGCGGGCTGCGTGATGGTCTCACGGTACGCGACCTGCGGCTTGCCGACGTTGGCCTCGACGCCGAACTCGCGCTTCATGCGGTCAACGATGATCTCAAGGTGCAGCTCGCCCATGCCGGCGATGATGGTCTGCCCGGTCTCCTGGTCGGTCGAGACGTTGAAGCTGGGGTCTTCCTGCGCCAGTCGGCTCAAGGCCGTGCCGAGCTTGTCCTGGTCGGCGCGGGTCTTGGGCTCGACGGCGACGCGGATGACGGGCGCCGGGAACTCCATCGCCTCAAGGACGATGGGCTTGTTCTCGTCACACACGGTGTCGCCGGTCGTGACCTGCTTCATGCCGCCGATGGCGATGATCTCGCCGGCGCTCGCCTCGTCGATGTCTTCGCGGTCGTTGGCGTGCATCCGCAGCAGGCGGCCGACGCGCTCCTTCGTCCCCTTGACCGAGTTGTAGGCGTAGGAGCCCTTCTTGACGGTGCCCGAGTAGATGCGGACGAACGAGAGCTGGCCGAGGTGCTTATCGGCCATGATCTTGAAGACGAGGCCGGAGAAGGGCGCGGCAGCTTCGGCTGGCCGGGCTTCCGTTTCGCTCGTCCTCGGGTTGATGCCCTCGATGGCCGGGATGTCGAGCGGGCTCGGCAGATAGTCCACGACCGCGTCGAGCAAAGTCTGCACGCCCTTGTTCTTGAAGGCGGAGCCGGTGACGACGGGGACGAGCTTGATGGCGATGGTGCCCTTGCGGAGCGCCGAGCGAATCTCGGCCTCGGTGAAGGAAGCGCCCTCGTCTTCGAGGTACTTCTCCATCAGCTCCTCGTCGGCCTCGGCGGCTGCTTCGAGCAGCTTGTGGCGCATCTCCTGCGCGCGCTCCTTGAGGTCTTCGGGAATCTCGGTCGTCTGGTACTCCGCGCCCTTCGACTCGTCGTTCCAGATGAGCGCCTTCATCGTGATGAGATCGACGACGCCCTTGAACTGGTCTTCGAGGCCGATGGGAATCTGCAAGGCGACGGGGTTCGCGCCGAGCCGGTCGATAATCGACTGGAACGAGCGGTCGAAGCTGGCCCCGGCACGGTCGAGCTTGTTGATGAAGCAGATGCGCGGCACGCCGTACTTGTCGGCCTGGCGCCAGACGGTCTCCGACTGCGGCTCCACGCCCGCGACGCCGTCGAACACGGCGACCGCGCCGTCGAGCACGCGCAAGGAGCGCTCGACCTCCATCGTGAAGTCCACGTGGCCGGGCGTGTCGATGATGTTGATGCGGTGCTCGATGCCGGAACGCTTCCAGAAGCAGGTCGTCGCGGCCGACGTGATCGTGATGCCGCGCTCCTGCTCCTGCTCCATCCAGTCCATCGTCGCAGTGCCCTCGTGCACCTCGCCGATCTTGTGCGAGACGCCCGTGTAGAAGAGCACGCGCTCGGTCGTGGTGGTCTTCCCGGCATCGATGTGCGCCATGATGCCGATGTTCCGGAACTTGTTCAGGTCTTGCTTAGCCATAACGAACCCCGTGAATGGTAAATCGTAAATCGTAAATGGTTTTATCTATTCACCATTGACTATTTACTATTGACCAGCACTTACCACTTGTAGTGCGCGAACGCCTTGTTCGCCTCGGCCATGCGGTGCGTGTCGTCCTTCTTCTTGACGGCGTTGCCGCGGTTGTTGGCGGCGTCGAGCATCTCGCCGGCGAGGCGGTCGATCATCGTCTTCTCACCGCGGGCGCGGGCGGCGCCCACGATCCAGCGGATGGCAAGCGAGCCGCGGCGCTCCTGCGCGACCTCGATGGGCACCTGGTAGGTCGAGCCGCCCACGCGGCGCGACTTGACCTCAACCGTGGGCCGCACGTTCTCGATGGCGCGCTTGAACATCTTCAAGGGGTCTTCGCCGGTCTTCTCGCCGACCTGCGCCAGCGCCCTGTAGAAGATGCCCTCGGCCGTAGACTTCTTGCCGCCCCACATCAGGCCGTTGATGAATTTGGTCACCAGCGGGCTGTTGTAAACCGGGTCGGCCAGCACGTCGCGTCTGTCAACAACTCTTCTTCTCGGCATAGCTCAGTTTTCAGTTTTCAGTTTTTAGTTTTTAGTTTTCAGTTTTCAGCCCGTTTCTGCTGAAAACTAAAAACTGAAAACTGGTGTTACTTCCTACCGCCCTTAGCGCCGCCCTTGGCCGCGCCGGCCGCCGCGCCGCCCTTCGGGCGCTTGGCGCCGTACTTCGAGCGCCCCTGCTTGCGGTCGTTGACGCCGACCGAGTCGAGCGTGCCACGGATGATGTGGTAGCGCACGCCCGGCAGATCCTTCACACGACCGCCGCGGATGAGCACGATGGAGTGCTCCTGGAGGTTGTGGCCGACGCCCGGGATGTAGGTCGTCACCTCGATGCCGTTGGTCAGGCGCACGCGCGCGACCTTCCGCAGCGCCGAGTTCGGCTTCTTCGGGGTCTGCGTGTAGACGCGCGTGCAGACGCCGCGCTTCTGGGGCGACTGCTGCAAGGCCGGGCTCGCCGTCTTGTACTTGACCGCCTGGCGACCCTTGCGTACGAGTTGATTGATGGTCGGCACTGCTTTCCAGTCCTCTTTAAAGTTCGTCTCTCACGGCCCTGCGCCGTTTTCAAGGCGCAAGAGGCTGCCTTCCCTGCCTCTTACCGGAACCAGGCGTCCGGCAGTCAGCGCAAGAGCGGCATGCCCTTGTTTGTCTAATTAATCAGGGATGTTCTGACTTACAGTGGGTATGGATGCTGGCCTCCCTACGGCCGAACTTTTCTGTGGCGTCGCCTTTAATAAAGGTTTGCGGGGCTTTTCTAACGCTTGCGCCCCGTCATTTCGCTCCCCGGAACCCGGCCTCGCCCTTTCGGGAAAGTGGCCCGGAGTTTACGCCACAATATTTGTCAACGGTCTGTAAACCCTTCCGGGCCACAGACCGGGCGACGCCTCCACACCGGCAGAACTACCTGAGCGCCGCACTGTTGGGAAATGGACTGTCAGTCCAAACGTGAGACTATACGGACGCTCGCCCGCTCTGTCAAGCGCGCACGGGCCGCCGTCCGCCTCCGCCTAAAAATCGTCCCGGCCGCATCCCTTTTCTGCTAAAGTCTGCGCCCGGAGACCGCTACCGAAAGGCGAAAATCTTTGATGCGCTTCAACCCGGACGAGTACATTACAGTCAGCGAAAGAATCGAAAAATTTTACGCGAAATTCCCCCAGGGGCGGATCATCACGACCGTCATGGAGCACAGCCAGGAGACTGGCTTCATCCTCATGCGCGCCGAGGTCTACCGCGAGCCCGACGACGCGCTCCCCGCCGCGACGGGGCACGCCTACGAGCTTAAAAGCGCGGGACACGTGCAGGCGGGCAGCTACGTGGAGGTCTGCGAAACTTCAAGTGTAGGCCGCGCGCTCGCCCTGCTCGGGTTCGAGGTCAGGCGCGGCGTGGCGAGCCGCGAGCATGTCTTCCCTCACCCTTCCACTCCGGCTTCGATCGTCGTCACCGCCAAGCGCACCGATCCTGCCGCCGCCACCCGGCGCGCGGAAGCCGGCATCCAAG
>CAXTSK010000496.1:0-4281 GCA_964246655.1 uncultured Pyrinomonadaceae bacterium | reverse complement strand
CACGAGCACCTCGACAAGATCAAGAAGGCGCTCAAGCTGCCCACCCTCGTCAACGTCGAGACCGAGGCGCAAGCGCTCATCGGGCCCAACCCCTGCCCCGACCGCTTCATCGTGCGCCGGCTGCTCACCGGCCCCGACCAGCGCATCCTGAAGGAGGTCTTCGAGCAGTGGAGCGACGGCGCCACCTGCTACCACACCACTTACACCTTCGGCATCCAGCTCATGGGTTACGGCTCCTACTGTATGAGCTTCGAGAAAGACCCGGGCAACACGAACATGTTCGGCAACTTCTTCCGCGACGTGTCGGCCTACGGCGTCAACCTCCACCGCACGATGCTCTTTCTCAAGGAGACCTACGAGAACCAGAACGCGGCCAACATTCACCGCCTGCTGCTCGACGGCAGCGCCACCAACGCCGCGGTCAACCCGCAGTACCTCGCGAGCCTCAACCGCTTCGTGACGGAGGCGAAGGCGCGGGGCGTGGTCGTGCAGGTCTGCCTCTTCATGCACCACGCGGTGGTGGCTGCGAGCAACTGCGACATGCCGCGGCCGGTCGTGCTGAGCGGCACGCCGCAAGACCGTTACAGGGCGTTCTTCAACACGCAGAGCCAGTACCAGCAGACGCAGATCAACTTCATCGACGCCGTCGTCAGACAGCTCCTCCCGCACTGGAACGTCGTCTACGAGGTCGGCAACGAGCTGCGCGTGCCGCAGCCCGTCGCGGCCTACAACGACTCGCACCTCAAGGCGTGGATCGACTGGGTCGCCGCGCGCGTCCGCCAGACGGACGCCGGGCACCTCATCTCGGTGAGCACCGGCATCGAGAACGAGGCGCTCATCAACACGTCGCCGCGCATCCAGTTCTGCTCGTTCCACCAGGGCCAGTGGGTCGCGGACATCGGCGCGGCCTGCGACCACGGGAAGAACTACGGCAACAAGCACGTCGTCTTCGACGACGACGGCAGCAGCCGTGAACTCCCCAAGGTGAAGGCGTGGGCGAAGGCGGCGCTCGACGTGCGCGGCGGCTGCCGCGGCTCGTTCAACCACAAGGGCGCCACGATGAAGAACGCGTACGACCCGCTGTGGATGACCAGGGTTGTCCCGGGGCAGGAGGCCAACGGCACGCCCCAGCAGGTGCTCACCGCCTTCCGCGACGCGCGCAACACCTCCACGAGCCCCTGCGCGCGCGCCGACTCGAACTGAAGAGATAATTCACCACAGAGACACGGCGGCACAGCTTTGAAGACTTATTGCTTCAAGCTGTGCCTCCGTGTCTCTGTGGTGAATTAGAGCCCGTGTACGCCCCGGCGTAATTCGATCTAGACCGTGGCGCGCGCCGCTTTCGCCGGGACGGCGGCGCGCCCGGCGGAGGCGGCCCTGCGGCCGAAGACGGAGCGCCCGCTAATCACGAGCGAAGGGACGAAGCAGGCCAGAGCGATGCAGCTCCAGACGACCGAGACGAAGCCGGGCTCGCCCAACTCCCTTATTGCAGGGACGGCCAGCAGGGCGCGGGCGATGACGAAGACCATCGCGAACGGGTAGCTGCGCGTCATCCACTCCTGATGCTGCCGTATGTCGCCCTTGCGCACGGCGTACAGGGCGATGGCCGTCGTCAGGAGCCAGCCGCACGACTGGATGGTCGCGGCCATCACCAGCGAGGGCGGCCCCAGACGGATCGCGACCGGGACGGCGAGCGGCGCGGAGATGAACGCCCCCGCGACGTAGAGCCGGCCGAGGACGCGGTGCAGACCCATGTTGCGACGCCGCAGGCGCGCGGAGAACTGGAACGGCGCGAGGAGGAGCGCAACCGCGCCCGCGACGCCGTGGAACAGCAGCAACCATTTCACCGGCTCGACGTGCTGCCACACGGGCGACTGCGAGTCCAGGAACGGCGTCTCGTAAAGGTAGAAGACGAAGAGCGTCATCAGGCCGAAGGCGGCGAAGAAGACGTGCTTGGTTTTGAACGACATCAGAGACCTCCTCAGCACAGCGGCAATTCCCTTCGCCCGTATACGCGCAGGGAGACGCGAAGAAGGATCAGCGGCCGGACGACTTTTCACGCGCCGCGGGGCTGAATTTTTCGTACTACTGTGGCGTAGGCGCGCGCATCTAATTTGCCGCGAGAGGGCGCCGCGGCCGACAATGGCGGCGGCGATTTTTTAGGCAGTTTGAAAGAGGAGGGGTTGCCGATGGCTTTGAGCAAGAGCTTGGCGGAGCGCGGGGCGCGGGCGGTGTTGACCAAGCAGCACGAGCGCGCGGACGTGGAGCGGAGCCTCGAACAGTTGAGCCGCGCGATGGACGGGCTCTTCCGCATCCCGGGCACGGGGTGGCGCATCGGGCTCGACGCGCTCGTCGGGCTCATCCCCGGCGTCGGCGACTTCGCGACGACGGCCGTCTCGATCTACATCCTCGCGGCGGGCGTGCGCTACCGCGTGCCGAAGGTGACGCTGCTGCGGATGGCTTCGAACGTCGCCGTCGATTACCTGCTCGGCTCGGTGCCAATCGTCGGCGATCTCTTCGACGCGGCGTGGAAGTCGAACCAGATGAACGTCGAGCTCTTGAAGCAGCGCGCCTCCGTCTCGGCCGAAGAGGCCAGGCACGGGCGCGTGAGCGACTGGCTCTTCCTCGGCGTCATCGTGCTCGGCCTGCTCGTGCTCCTCGTCGGCTCGGTCGCCTTGAGCCTCTGGCTGCTCACGCAACTTGTCGGCCTCTTCAGTTAAAGTTAACCACAGAGAGACAGAGACACGGGGGGGGGGGGGGTTTTAATCAAGCGGGGGGGGGGGGGGTGGTTAACTTCTAACGACGCTCAGCCCGCAGCCGTCTTGTTCGCGCCGAGGACGCGGTCGAGCGCGGGCGTGATGACCTTGACGCCGAACTCGCCGGCCGCGAAGCCGCGGAGCTTGCCCTCCGCGTCGAAGAGGTAGTAGGCGGGCACGTAGCCGTGCTCGTTCTGGAAGGCGTCGCGCAGCCTGTGGCCGTTGTCCACCGCGCACGGCTCCTTGATGTTGTAGGTGGCGATGGCCTCGCGCACGGCCTCCACGTCGGTGTCGGCCTCGTAGCGCGGCATGTGGACGGCGACGACGCGCAGGCCGTCCTCCGCCCTGCCGTCGCGCCACTCCGCGACCCGCGGCAAATTCTCCTTACACATCCCGCAGCTCACCGACCAGAAGTGCACGAGCGTCGGGTGGCCCTTCGCCTCCGCGGCCGCGGCCGCGGCCGGCGCGGTGAACCCCACGGTCGCCCCCGCCAGCCCAGGCCTCTCCGGCCCCAGTCTCATTGGGATGACGAAAACCTCGTGACAAGTAGACCGTAAACCGTGACAAGAGAAGACAGGTTCTTCCACTTGTCACGGTTTACGGTTCACGGTTTACGCTTACCCGACCTTGAGCGTCTCCTGACCCGGACGCCAGTCGGCCTGGCAGAGGCCGCCGGTCTGGAGCGCCTGGATGACGCGCAGCGTCTCGTCGGCCGAACGCCCGACGTTGAGGTCGTGGATGACCGCGTAGCGCAGCGTCCCCTCGGGGTCAATGACGAAGAGGCCGCGCAGCGCGACGCCCTTGTCCTCGATGAGCACGCCGTAGTCGCGCGCCACGGACTTCGTGATGTCGGACGCGAGCGGGTAGCGCAGCTCCTCGACGCCGCCCTTGTCGCGCGGGGTCTTGAGCCACGCGCGGTGCGAGTGCACCGAGTCGGTCGAGACGCCGATGACCGCGGCCCCGATGCCCTCGAAGTCGTCGTAGCGGTCGCTGAAGCTCGTCAGCTCCGTCGGGCAGACGAAGGTGAAGTCGAGCGGGTAGAAGAGCAGTACGACCCACCGCCCTCGGTAGTCGTTCAGCTCGACGTTCTCGTTCAGCTTCTCGATGTTCTTGGTGGACGGCATGTTGAAGTCCGGTGCCGTTTGTCCCACTTTTGCTTCTGCCATGGTGCTAATTGAATCCTCCGTTTGATTTGGAAAAGAGCCTTACCGGACGGGCGCGCGTTAACTACCGGGCGCGCCCGCGTAAAACTTTTCGCGCCGCGTCGTCAGCCCTTACCTTGACAGTCGGGGCACAGCCCGACGAGCGTCAGGTGGATCGACTCGGGCTTGAAGCGCGAGCGGCGCGCGGCGGCGCGGATGAGCTGCGAAGTCTCGGCGAGGTCGAAGTCCGCGAGCCGGCCGCACCGCGAGCAGACGGCGTGGTCGTGGCGCGCCGTCTCGCTGTCGTAGCGGCTTGACCCCTTGCCGAAGTGGATCTCGCGCACGAGCCCCGCCTCCTTGAGGTACTTCAAGGAGTTGTAGAC
>CAXTSK010000495.1:0-4283 GCA_964246655.1 uncultured Pyrinomonadaceae bacterium | reverse complement strand
CCTTCCCACCGCGCGCATGACCATCGAGCGCGTCGAGGGCTTGCGCGAGGCGCGTCTGCAAATCCCGGGCTCGCGGCTACAGGAGTTGCGCCTGGCGGCGGGCACCGACGCGGGCGGCGTGCAGTCGGCGTCGCTCAAGTCGTCGGGCACCATCGTCGGCGGCGTCTTCATCTCGCTCGCGGTCGTGCTGACGGGGCTGCTGTTCGTGCGCTCGCGCCGTGGGTTGCGCGTCGGGCGCGCTTCGGCTGCCGTAGTTCTCTGTGTGTGCGCGGCTGGCGTTGCCGCGGTCGCCGCTTACGCTAACGCCGCGCCGCCGCCGGGGCTTCGACCGCAAGACCCGGGCACGCTTGTCAAGGCGGTGACGGGCGCGCCGCTCTCCGGCGCGATTCGCGTCGAGGTCGTAGACGAGGGTTACGAGATCAAGCTGCTCATCCCCGCGAAGGCGAGGACGAACCGGGGCGACGAGGAGGAGTAGGTGCAGAGCGCCGCGGACATCGGCGCGCGCGGCGCGGGCCGAGGCGCGGGCGTCGTGCGTGGCGGGGCGCCGGTCGCGAACGCCTCGCCCGCGGCGTTCGCCCTGACGTGCGTGTGCTTGATGTTGGCCGCGGCGGCGCTGGCGGGCTTCGCGCCTTTGTGGCTTTCGGTCGCGACCGTCTTCGTCTTCGCGGGGCCGCACAACTGGGCTGAGTTGCGCTTCTTCATCACGCGTTTGCCCGCGCGTCTGGGCCGCTCGCGCGGCTTCTTCGCGCTGGCGGCCGCGGGCGTCGTGGGTTTGGCCGGCGCTTACGCCGCGCTCGCGCTCGCGGCCGACTCGGGCGTGTGGGGCGAGGGAGGCTGGTACGCTGCGACAGCCTTTTGGAACAGCGCGGCCGTGGCGTGGGTCGTGGGACTCGTCGCGGTACGCGGGCGGGCGATGTCGCGCGGCGGCGGTTGGGTGTGGGCGATGCCTGTGGGTTGTGCGCTGGTGGGCTGGGGCTGGCTCGCGCCGCAGGGGTTCGCGCTGGCGCTCGTCTACGTGCATCCGCTCGTCGCGCTCTGGTTCCTCGACAGACAACTGCGACTCTCGCGTCCTAGTTGGAGTCGTGCTTACCGCGTGTGTCTCGCGCTGCTGCCCCTGACGCTGGCCTTACTTTGGTGGAGGCTCGCGGGCGCGGCGCCGCTCGCGGAGGACGGAGAGGTTGCGCTGCGCATCGTGCGTCACGCGGGCGCGGGCATCGTGCCCAACGTCTCGACGCACCTGCTCGTCTCGACACACGTCTTCCTTGAGACGCTTCACTACGGCGTCTGGCTCGTCGGCGTCCCACTGGCCGCGGGCGTGGGGCTCGCGCCGTGGCGCGCGTCAAAGGTTCCGCTCGTCAGACACCGGCGAGGCTGGCCGCGGCTGATTCGAGCGCTGCTCCTGGCGGGCGGCGCGGCCGTCCTGCTGCTGTGGCTCTGCTTCACGGCCGACTACGCGACGACGCGCGACGTGTATTTCGCCGTCGCGATGGCGCACGTACTGGCCGAGGTGCCCTTCCTCCTGCGGACGCTCTGAAGAGAGTAGGCAGTAGGCAGGTGGCAGAAGGCAGTTCGGAATCTGCCTTCTGCTTACTTCAAGTCATGAACCCCGAAGAACTCTGGCGCTTCTTACTCTTCGGCTACCTCCTCACGGTGGCCGTCGAGACGCCCGTCCTCGTCCTCTTCCTTTCCAGACATCACACGCTGAGGCGCAGGCTCTTCGCAGGGCTGTGGCTCACGGCCTGCACTTATCCCGTAGTCGTGCTCGTCCTCCCGCCGCTCTTCGCAGACTCCTCGCGCTCCGCCTACCTCGCCGTCGCGGAGACCTTCGCGCCCGTCGCCGAGTGCGCGCTCTTCTACCTCGCCTTCGGCGGGAAGGGGAGTGACGGCGTGACGCTGCGCGACCTCGCGGCCGTCGTCGCGGCCAACCTGCTCTCCTTCCTCGCGGGCGAAGTGTTGAGTGCCTACGGCTGGTTCGGTCTGTTTCGTTGAGTGCGGACGCGGGCGTTAGAATGGGGCCACGACGTTCAAACTAACAAGGGGTCAAATGATGAGCAGACTGTTCACCGCCTTCAGCCTCCGCGGCGTCGAGTTCCGCAACCGCGTCTTCGTCTCGCCGATGTGCCAGTATTCGAGCCGCAACGGCCTGCCGAACGACTGGCACATGGTTCACCTGGGGAGCCGCGCGGTCGGCGGCGCCGGGCTCGTCTGCGTCGAGGCGACCGGCGTCTCGCCTGAGGGGCGCATCTCGTCCGGCGACACCGGGCTCTGGTCGGAAGAGCACACGAAGGCATTTGAGCCTATCGCTTCGTTCGTCAAGTCGCAGGGCGCGCGCGCGGCCATTCAACTCGCGCACGCCGGGCGGAAGGCTTCGACCGACGTGCCGTGGCGCGGCGGGAAACCTTTAAGTGAAGAGCAGGGCGGTTGGCAGACGCTTGCGCCGAGCGCCGTGCCCTTCGGCGACTGGCCCGCGCCGAGGAAGATGACGCGCGACGACATCGAGACGGTCACGCTCCAGTTCGCAGACGCCGCGCGCCGCGCGCTCGAAGCGGGCTTCGAGGTCGTCGAGCTGCACATGGCGCACGGCTATCTTCTACACGAGTTCCTCTCGCCGCTCTCGAACCGAAGGGAAGACGAGTTCGGCGGGAGCCTTGAGAACCGCGTACGCTTCCCCTTGCAGGTCGCCGAGGCCGTGCGCGCCGTGTGGCCCGAAGATCTGCCGCTCTTCGCGCGCATCTCGGCGACCGACTGGGTCGAAGGCGGATGGGACATCGGGCAGTCGGTTCAACTCTCGCGCCGTTTGAAGGAGCGCGGCGTGGATTTAATCGACTGTTCGACCGGCGGCCTCGTCCCCGGCGCGCGCATCCCTGTCGCGCCGAACTACCAAGTGCCTTTCGCGGAGCAGATACGAAGCGAGGCGGGCGTCGCCACCGGCGCGGTCGGCCTCATCACAGAGCCCGAGCAGGCCGAGGAGATAATTACTTCAGGCAAGGCCGACGCCGTCTTCCTCGCGCGGGCCGAGCTGCGCGACCCATACTGGCCCATCCACGCCGCGAAGCGCTTAGGCGCCCAAGCACCCTGGCCCGTCCAATACGGCCGCGCCGCCGACTGACGGTTCGGATAAGAGCTGTAGCTGTGCTGTGGAAGATTGTTGGTGCAGCGCGCGGTTCGGCTTAGCGAAGCCCCAGCCAGCCGCGCAGGGAACTTTCAAGGGAAGCGGCGTCGGCGGCAGACAGCCGCCAGACCGATTTGACGACGAGCGTTTGGTGAATCGTGTAGAGACCTCGTTTCACCGCCGAGGGCACGTTCAACCCGGCTCTGTTCCAGTCGGCCAGAGCGAACTCGCCTTTCAGCAGTGACGACACCCTGCTCGTCAGGGGCACGACGAAGACATCTTGCGAGGAGTGAGGTGCGTTGACGACGACCGCGGGTCTGACTTTGGAGCCGGCCAGGTTCGAGAAGGGGTAGCGCACGAGGACGACCTCATTTTTCGAGTAGGTCGGCATACACGTCGTCCTCTGAGTTGTCCCAGACTGAGTCCGCGGAGCTTTCGCTCGCCTTCAGCCAGGACTCCGCCTCGTCGAGCGGTGTGACGAGGACTTCAGTGCCTTCCGGGATTTCGACCTTCTCAAGCAACTCTATTCTTCCGCCGCGCACCACCGCGCGAATCGCGTTTGACATCCTCACACCTCCAGCGGTTTCAGCTTATCCCAAGCGGACTGATCAACCAAGAGCCTAGCGCCAGCCGACCGAGCCGCGGACGGAGTCGATGAGTTTGGCGGGGTCGTAGCCGAGGCCGTCTTTGAAGACGAGTTCGACCTTCTCGATGTCGTTGATGTTCGTGGAAGGGTCGCCGCGCAGGACGACGAGGTCGGCAAGTTTGCCGGGGGCGACGGAGCCGATGGAGTCTGCCTCGCCGAGGTACTCGGCGGCGTTGAGCGTGGCGATGCGGATGGCCTCCAAAGGTGTGAAGCCGGCCTCGACGAGGAGGATGACCTCGCGCTGGCGGCCGAAGCCGGCGTGTGCGCCGCCGTTGCCCGTCGGGTCGGTGCCCGCCATCCGGCGGCCGCCCGCGCGGGCGAAGGCCAGTTCGAACTGCATCTCTTTCTTTAAAGCGACGGCCCAGGGCGAGTCCTTGCGCTCGGCCGCGCGTGCGCGCGCGGCGAGGTACTGCGTGCGCGCGTCGGCGGTCAACGCGTCGAGGACGGGTTGTTGGGGCGGCGGGCGGGCTGGGGGGGACGCCGCGAAGCCCGCGAGCGTCGAGGTGGCGGCGGCCTTGCGCGCGC
>CAXTSK010000494.1:0-4285 GCA_964246655.1 uncultured Pyrinomonadaceae bacterium | reverse complement strand
TCTACGCCGCGGTCATTGAACGGATGGATCGCTCGGGCGGCGCACTCATCGCCGACGCGCAGGAGCCCGAGGACGAGTCGGACAAGCCGGCCGCCCGCTCGGGCGGCGCCGCCGTCCAGCTCCCGCAGGCCGCCAAGGCCGCACGCAGCCGCAGCGGACAGGGCCGCGGCGCCAAGACCGAAGGCTGAAGAACGCGCGAGCGTAAACGTAACGGCGGTGAGAGTGACTGGCTCTCACCGCCGTTTTCATTTCTCCCAGCTCCTAAAGATTGCTAAGCGACTTTCTTCAAAGCCCACTGCCCGGCGGGCGCGTCGCGGTTGAAGGGTCGAGCCTTCTTAACGCCTCAAAGGCGATGCGCGAAAGGTACGGGTCGCGGTGTGTGAGCACTGCGCGAAGCGCCGGAACGGCCGCAGGGGCGCCGATGAGGCCGAGTGCGCGCGCGGCCTCGCGCCGCACGTCGTCGGGCGTGCGCGCGTTCGAGAGTGTCTCGACGAGCACGGGCACGGCCGCGCGGCTCCCGATTTGTCCGAGCGAGACCGCGGCCGCGCGACGTACGAACTCGTCCTCCTCAACCTTTCGGCGGCGCACGCGGTTGAAGAAGCCCGAAGCCTGTAGTCGCCTCGACAGAGCGCCCGCGAGCGCGGGTGCCGCGTCCGCGTCTCCTATCTGACCGAGCGCAACGGCCGCCGCGCCGCGCACCGAAGGCTGCTTGTCCGTCTCTAACGCAGCCGCGAGCGCGGACACGCCCGCCGGGCTATGCGTCAGCCCGAGCGCGTACGCGGCCTCGCGTCGCACGAACTCGTCGCGGTCGCGCAGGAGCGGCAGGATGAGTGTCGCCGCTTCGCCCGGAGGAAGTGAGAGCACCGCACGCGCGGCGGTCGCGCGGACGATTGGCGCAACGTCGCCGAGCGCGGCGGCGGCGGCCCTCGAACCCTCGGGGCGTCTCAACGCGCCGAGGCGCGTCACGGCCTCGCGCCTCTCTTCAACGTCGGCGGACGAAAGGCACGCGGTCAGAACTTTTATCTCTTGCTGTTGAGGTGTGAGTTCGCCCTGTGCGGCCCGCGCCGGAGGGGACGCGAGCACGCAGGCGAACGTCAGGAAGATAGAGACGGAGACGCCCGGCGCAAACGATGCGCGCCGGACTGTGTTCCACTTCGGTCGCGCGGCGGCGCGTTTCTCAACTCTCATGCGCGGGCGGAGAGGCTGAGCGCGGCCTTGCGCTCCGCGCGGCGTCGCACCGACTCCCACTCGAACGCCTGGCGGGCGCGCTCGTTCTCCTTCGACTCGGCGAGGAGCGAGACCAACTCGTCCTCCCACGTCGCGGGCAGGGACGTGGCTCTCCGCATCGACTCCATGATGGAGATGTAGTCGAGGACTTCGTGGACTTCCGTTTCGCTCAGGTGTTCGAGCTTGAGCGCGAGGCGCTGTCGTTCCGTGATGCGTCTGGCCATCGGTCGGCTCCCTTCGACGAAGCCGGGCGGCCAGCCGCGTCGGACTAGAGCGGCGCGTGTGCGCGCTCGGTGGCGGGCGGGCCGTCGGCGTTCGTGTGCGGCGCGGCTGTGGCGCGCGCGATGTCGTCTCTCACCGTGTTTGAAGTGGTCTCCGTGGTCTGCAAACTCTTGCGCTTCCGAACGCGATGTCGGGTCACCCGAACGTGAGCCTGCGCGGGGCTCTCGAACTCGTGTCGAGACTGTGGCCCCGGCTGCTGCTGCCCTTCGATTGTTCGGCTGTCGTTTGAAGCAGTGTGAACTGCTCGTGCGGCGAAATATACATGAGGCCGCACCGCGCGCGCAAGAATTCGCTGTTGAAGAGAGTACGAAGTACGAACGGCGGGCGCGGGGTCAGTCTATCTTCGACGCGACGTTGTGCATCGTGTCCACGATGAGCACTGCGATGGGCGGGTAGAAGAGGAGGTCGGGGCGGAAGTTCTGGCCGAAGAGGTAGTGTATGTCGTTGAAGATCTCCATGTACTTCATGATGGAGCCCATGTACAACCCGCTGGCGAGGCTCAGAAGGTAGCCGAGGATGAGGAAGGTCGAGGCGGTGAAGCGCGTGAAGGGCTTGTCGGACTCGCCGCGGTCGGCGTTGATGAGCGAGTCGTGGATCAACTTCGGGTTGTAAGTGTAGTGCTCGAAGCACGCCTTCAGGCGCACGGCCAGGTGCCACAGGCCGATGCAGAAGAGCGTGACGACGATGGCGCGGCCGACGAGTTGGAAGCTGTACCAGAAGGGCGGCTTGAACCAGGAGACGAAGAAGGTCGAGAGGAAGAGCGTGACGGTCGTAAAGACAGCCTGCTGGAGCGCGAAGTTCTCGCGCCGATCGGCCTCGATGATCTGGTCTACGCGGCGGTCGAAGCGCCGCTGGATGGCAATCCGCCGCAAGCGCTGCGCGTGCTGATTGTTCGTGTGGAAGACCGAGCCGCCGCCTACGAAGTCGCCGCTGTGGGCGCGCTTGAGCTGCGTGTCGTGGTGGGCGCGCTCCTGCGGGTCGCTGAGCGTGCGGTAGGCCAGAGAGATGCGGGCGAACTCGCGCGCTGCCGCCTCCGTCCCGCCGTTCACGTCCGGGTGGAGCTCGCGCGCAAGCCTCCTATAGGCCGACTTGATCTCGGCCGCCGAGGCCGTCCGCTTGACCTTTAAGACTTTGTAGTAATCGACCACGGCCAGCTACCGAAAACTCTGTGGGCGGCGTGCGCCCGCCGGTGTCCTGGCCCGGCGGGAGTCGCCGCGGGTGGGGAGGTTCCCCTTCGGCGCCACTATAACACTTTTTAGACGAGTTCGTCCCGCCCTCAGTTCCCTTGGGTTTACGAGAAACCCTTGGGAGCCTCAGACGGGACGAACGCGTGTGAAGTGTTTTCAGGCCCGTGGTCGGAGCTTACCTCGTGCGGCCGCCGAGGGGGGCGAGGACGTTTAGTGGTGTCCGTACCCACAGACCTTCTCTTTACGTGTACATTGCAACACATATGCCAAAATTCTGGAAACAAAAAAGTTGGGGAAACAGCAAAATTTCGGTCTTCGCCCGGCGGAAGTGTCAACAAATGTTGACGCCGGCGTCCACATTTGTAAACACCGGCGTCAACATTTGCGGCGCATAGATGCGGGCTACTTCGATTCGTTCCCGCCGTCGCTCCCAACGGCCGCGCGCGCCGACGCGCGTTCGATGAAGTTGAGGAGGGTGCGCACGGCGACGCCCGTCGGGCCTTTCGAGCGGAAGGGCTTGGCGTCGTCGCCCCAGGCCGTGCCGGCTATGTCGAGGTGCGCCCAGGAGAGACCTTCGGCGAACTCCTTGATGAAGGCGGCGGCGGTGATGGTGCCCGCCTTGCGCCCGCCGACGTTCTTAATGTCGGCGATGTCTGACTTGATCTGCTTCGAGTACTCCTTGTCGAGCGGCAACTGCCAGAACTTCTCGCCGACTTCCCTGCCCGACTCGATGACTTCGTCGATGAGTTCCTGGTCTGTGCCGAGGATGCCCGTGTTCACGTCGCCGAGGGCGATGGAGACGGCGCCCGTGAGCGTCGCCATGTCGATGACTCGGGTGGCGCCGAGCTTCTTCGCGTAGGAGACGGCGTCGGCGAGGATGAGGCGCCCTTCGGCGTCCGTGTTGATGACCTCGATGGTCTTGCCCGTCATGGCGACGACCACGTCGCCCGGCTTGGTGGCTTTGCCCGAGGGCATGTTCTCCGTGGAAGGCACGACGCCGAGGACGGGAATCGGAGGCTTGAGCTGAGCGACGGCGCGCATGACGCCGAGCACGGTCGCGCCGCCCGTCATGTCGTACTTCATCAGCTCCATGTTCTCGCTGGGCTTGATGGAGATGCCGCCCGTGTCGAAGGTGATGCCCTTGCCGACGAGCGCGAGGAAGTCTTCGCCGTCCTCGACCTTCCCCTTGCCGTCGGGCATGTATGTGAGCACCATCATCTTCGGCGGCTGTTCGGAGCCGCGCGCGACCGAGAGCAGCGCGCCCATGCCCTCCTGCTCCATCCGCGCCTGGTCGAGCACGTTGATGTCGAGCCCGAACTGGTTGGCGATCTCCTGCGCGCGCTCGGCCATGATGGTCGGCGTCATGTAGGCGCCGGGCTCGTTGGCGAGGTCGCGCGTGAAGTTGACCGACTCGCCGACGACGCGTCCGCGCTCGGCACCCTTCTTAAGCTCATCTTCGGCCGCGCCGGCGGCGACGACGACGAGGCGCTCGATATTGCGCTCCTCCTTATCCACGGTGCGGTACTTGTCCGGCTCGAAGAGTCCGATGATGGCGCCCTCGACAGCGGCCCTGGCGGCCACGGCCGGGT
>CAXTSK010000493.1:3986-4289 GCA_964246655.1 uncultured Pyrinomonadaceae bacterium | reverse complement strand
GAAAGCTGCGCGCAGCGGCGCGAGCCAGCGCTGGTTCCAGCCGCCGGGCGCCGAGGCGTTGCACCCGCAGTCGCGCGTCCAACGCCCCAGCCCGTGCGCGCAGCTCCACGCCGTGCCCTCGCCGTCCGGCCCCGGCTTGATGAGAACCTCGTGCTCGGGCTCGTGCTCGTCGAGGAACTCTCCGTAGTTCGTCACCCTCAAACCGAAGCGCTCGGCCTCGACTTCTAAAGCGTAAGCGATGCACCGATCGCCGAAGCGGAAGTGGTGGCCGTAACTCTCGCCGTCGGTCGCCACGCTCACGAT
>CAXTSK010000493.1:0-3976 GCA_964246655.1 uncultured Pyrinomonadaceae bacterium | reverse complement strand
GACAGCCCGGCTTCGTTCCACGAGCAGTTTGGGCCGCCGCGCGCCGCGCGCGCACACGCCCCGAGCAGGCCGTGGCTCGAAGCCAGCAGCCCTTCGAAGGCGATGCCGCGCGCGATCTGGCCGTTGTAGAAGAAGACCGTGATGGAGCGCCCCGAGCCGTCGCGGTGCAGGTACTTGTAAGGGACGGTCGTGTCGATGCGGCCGTCGGAGACGTTCTGCCACGCGTCCGCAGCCAGGGGGCGCACGGCCTCTGCCTGGTGCGGCGAGAGGATGACGTAGCGCAAACCCTCTTCGATGAGCGCCGCGAGCGTCGCGTCGTCGCAGGCCGTCTCGGGGAGCCAGAGCGACTCGGCCTCTCTCTGATAACGGCGGCGGAAGTCTGCAAGCCCCCAGCGTATCTGCGTGCGGCGGTCGCGCTCGTTGCAGAGCGGGAGGATCGAGTGGTTGTAGCCTTGCGCGATGGCGTTGCCGTGGCCGCCGTGGCGCAGCGCGCTCTCGCGGTCGGCCTCGATGATTCGCTCGTAAGTCTCGGGCTGGTGGCGGCCGAGCCAGTTGAGGAGCGTCGGGCCGAAGTTGAAGCTGAGGCGCGCGTAATTATCGACGACGCGCTCGACGCGGCCGTGCGTGTCGCTGACGCGCGCGAAGGCGTTGGGGCGATAGCACTCGGCGTGGATGCGCTCGTTCCAGTCGTGGAAGGGCGCGGCGCCCGCCTCGCGCTCGACCAGCTCCGTCCAAGGGTTCTCGCGCGGCGGCTGGTAGAAGTGGCCGTGAATGACCAGCGCGGTCGTCATCTAAAAGGGCTGCTCCGTCGGCTGATAGGGAAGTCGGATTTAACCTAACACGAATCCGGCGAGAGTCAAATCAGGGTGTGGGCGGGTACTCGGGTTGAGAGTTGAGCGGGAAAAGTTTGACACGGAGACACAGAGACACAGCTCGTTGAGCTATACACATCAAGCTGTGTCTCCGTGTCTCTGTATTGAAAAATCTACTCAAAACGCTCGAACGAACAAGGCGTCGGCGCTTCAACGTAGCGAGACGGTCGCGCCGACCCGCTCCAACTCGCGTCTGAAGCGCTCGGCCTCCTGGCGGGGCGCGTCCGACAGAACGATGGCTGGGGCAGACTCGGCCAGTCTCTTGGCCTCGCTCAGGCTTAGTCCCGCAAAGTCACGCACGGTCACGACGACCTGAATCAAACTCTCCCCGATTGCTTCCAGGTAGACCGAAGCCGTCCCGCCTTCTGCCGCCGCCGCGCCGGTAGAACCCGGCTCGACGTAACCGGCAACTCTCACCTCACTCGGAACCCCGATGGTGACGAGGTCGCCGCCGGGCCAGGTCGGGGAAACGTCGGGACAACAACTGAAGGGTTGTTCGTACGGGGTCTTCCTGGGCAGGCTTGGGCTCTCGCGAACGGTCGTCAGGTTCTTCAGCCGCGCCAAACGGTCTGCATCAATCCTGAGCCCGGCCGCAGAGTCCGCCTCGCCGTAATAGCGGTCGAGAAAGCTCCGGAACTGTTCGGGCGTTATCTCCCCGCGGTCGAGCAGCCGGTAGAGGAGCAGTTCGGTGAAGTCGTGGCCCGACATCATGTCGTAGCGCCCCCCGTCGTCAACGTAGTAGCAGACGGCCGGTTCCCAGACCTTCTGCCTGTCGATGTTCACCCACGCCAGCGAGCGCGGGTCGGTCTCGGGCGCGGTGAGGACTTGATGCGGTCGAACCGGGTATACCCTGATGCTCTCGACATCGATCCAGGCCAGGTCGTCCGGCTGGCGGCGGCGCAGCCCCGTGTTGAGGTCGAACGTGATGCGCGCGACGAGTTCCCGCCAGTGCTCGGGCGTGTCGTGGGCTCGCGGTAGCTCGAAGTACCAGCAGCGCGGTGTAGTGTCAGGCGACACGCCGCCGCTCGGGAGCCGGAGGCAGCACTTGAGTTCCGCGCGCGCCCAATATCTTTCGACCGGGGGGACGTTAGACATCGCGACACTCCTCGTCTGAAGACTCGGCTTAAGGCGAGTCGCAGATTAAGGCAGTAGAGGCGCGCCGGTCAATCTTGAAGTATGAGGCTGTGGGTTCGTGGAGATGGATATGAACCGGAAGAGAGAAGGCGGAGGCATTAACGCCCCCGCCTTCTTCAGTCCGGATCGGATGTTTGGTCTTAACGCTGGGCGACGAGAGCCTCTTCGCGCTGGATGCTCTTGAGGGTGATGTCGAGCGTGCCGATGTCGTGCGAGAGGCGCGCCTTGACGGGGACGTGGCGCTCGTCGCTCGTCACCCAGATGGACATCTTGCCCTTGCCCTCTTCGACGGGGCGGCCCGGCCCGAACAGCTCGACATCGACGCGCACCACTTCAACCTTGCCAAGCACGCTCTTCATCTTCTTCTTCTCGGCGACGACCGTCGCGGGCACCTGATAGACGCGCCCCGAGTCGCTGATGGCGATGTTGAAATTCTGCCCCGGAGTGAGCGGCTGCGTCCGCAAGAAGTAGATGGCCGAGACGATGTCCTGCGTCGGCCCGTTGAGGGCGGTCGTGATGACGCGCGGCGCCGCCTGCGCGTTGTTCGGGTCGCGCTCGGTGAACTCGACCGTCTTTGAACCCTGGTCGAAGACCGCCTCACTCGTGCGGACGCGCTTGCCCTGCTCTTCCTGCCTCGTCGTGCGCAGCGCGTAGAAGTCGTTCGGCTCGACCTGCGACTCGGCGTGGAACTTGAAGCTCATCCCGAAGAGCTTTGTGAAGAAGCCCTTCGAAGTCACGTCGGTCGTCAGCACGAGCGGCGCGGGCGCGGTCTCCTGGCCCTCGCCCTCGACGATCACCGTGGAGGGCGTCGGCCGCTGCGCCTTGAAGCGCAACTCGGCGATGTTGATGCCGCGCAGCAACATCTTCGTGAACTCGCCCTCGTAGACCAGCTCCTCCGAAGGCACGAAGGGCATGGCTGCGGGCGTGCGCGGTTGTGTACGCTCTTTGGGCGTGTCCTTAGCCAGTACGACCGAAGAGAGTACAACGGCCAAAATGAGCGCCGTAGCCGTCGTCGTGGTGATTTTGGACAGAATTCTGCGAGGCATAGCGTACACCCTTCTTTCAATCTACTTTTCGTGTGCTTGTTCAGGTCAGAAAGCCAGAACTGCCTTCAGCCAAAGCACGCACCATGCCACGAGTAGTCCGAGCGCCGCGCGGTATTCGCGGTAACGCAGGTAGAGGGACGGGTCGAACCTCACGGCCGAGTCTTCGCCCGCCCTGTAAGGCGTCGGCCGCGGGAAGAGGAGAGGCACTGCCGCGGCGTAACGTTTGTACTCCTCGCCGAACATCTCGGCGAGCGTCGCACTTTCGACGCGCATCACCGGCCAGTAGATGCCCAGGAACAGCGACGCGAAGAGCCCTCCAAGGACGACGAGGAGCAGAAGGCTCGAAGAGGCCGCGACCGTAAACCCGAGCCCGAGGATGAAGCTCCCGAGGTAGAGCGGGTTGCGCGTGTGCGCGTAAGGGCCGGAGACGGCCAGCCGCGCGTTCTTCCTGATGTGCCCCGACGCCCACGCGCGTATCAAGAGCCCGACGAGCGCGACCGCGCCGCCAATAGCAAGTGAGCGCTTGTCGGGCCGCGCCAATATGATGAACACCGCCGCGCAGACGAAGCCGAGCGGGACGCGCCAGCGCTGAACCCACGTGCCGCCCCTACGCGCCACCGGCACGCACCTCGACCGTTCGGGAAATCTTCTCGGCCCGCCGCAAACGCTCCCCGACCGCCGCCGCGACTTCGTTCACGCCGATCTCCATGCAGACCCACTCCGAGCACGCACGGCGGTGGCAGTCCACGCGGCAGCCGATGTCCGTGCGCTCGACGCAGATGTCGTCCTCGCGCGGGCTACCGTTGCGCCACCACTCGGTCGGCCCGAAGAGCCCGACGACCGGCGCGCCCGCCGCGACCGCGACGTGCGTCGGCCCCGTGTCGCCGCCGCCCTAGCCGGTCCCACGCCGCGCCCGCGCGGAGA
>CAXTSK010000492.1:0-4305 GCA_964246655.1 uncultured Pyrinomonadaceae bacterium | reverse complement strand
CGCCGGGCTGCTCGCCCAGACGCCGGCGGGCGGCCTGATCGACCGTGCCGGCAACAAGCCGCGGATTATCATGTGGGCCGCCCTGCTGGTGACGGTGACCAGTCTGTCGCTGCCTGTCGTCTCGGGCTTCACGATGGTGGCGCTGACCCAGTCGGTCGCGGCGATGGCAGGGGCGGTGTTCGCACCGGCCATCTCGGCGGTGACGCTGGGTCTCGTCGGACCGCGCCTGTTCACCCGTCGCGTCGGCCGCAACGAGGCGTTCAACCACGCCGGCAACGCGGTCAACGCCGCGCTCTCGGGCGTCAGCGTCACGCACTCGGGCGCGCAGACGGCGCGGACCACGACCGACGCGCAGGGTAACTACTCCTTCACGAACCTCCCGGCCGGCGGCAACTACGCGGTCGCCGTCTCAAGGGCGAACTACTCCTTCAGCCCCGTCAGCACCCCTTTCAACGACCTCGGCGCGGACTCGACGGCCAACTTCACGGGCACGCTCCTCGACTACAAGGTTAGCGGGCGCGTCACGTCGGGCGGCTCGGCGCTCGCGGGCGTGACCGTCGCGCTCACCGGCTCGAAGGCGGGCACGGCGACGACGGACTCGAACGGCAACTACTCTTTTACCGTGACGGCCGAAGGCAACTACACGGTCACGCCGTCGCTCAGGCACTACACGTTCGGGCCGGCCAACGCGTCCTTCACGAATCTCGGCGGCGACAGGACGGCCGACTTCGCCGCGACGCTCAACCGGTACACGCTCTCGGGCCGCGTCGCCTACGCGAACGACGCGGGGCTGGCGGGCGTGATCGTGACGCTCTCGGGCTCGCAGACGTTCGCGGCCGTGACCGACGCGCAGGGCAACTTCTCTTTCATCAACCTGCCGGCGGGCGGCAACTATACGGTCAGGCCCGCGCTCGCGCACCACACCTTCGCGCCCGCGTCGCAGAGCTTCGCAGACCTTGGGACGAACACGAGCGCCGCCTTCACGGCCTCCGTCGTGAGCTACCGCGTCGCGGGGCGCGTCACGGAGAAGGGCGCGCCGCTCTCGGGCGTCGAGGTGACCCTCACCGGCACGCACGCCGTGCTCGGCGCGCAGGCCGCCAAGGCGACGACGGGAGCGGACGGCTCCTACTCGTTCACGGTGCCCGCACTCGGCGACTACACGGTCAAGCTTTCGAAGAAGAATTACGCGTTCGCCCCCGACGCGGCGACCTTCAAGGCGCTGGCCTCCGACCAGACGGCGGACTTCGCCGCGCTGCTCCAGACGGTGCTGGGCTTCAACGCGACGAGCTACACGGTATCCGAGGGCGGCGGGAGCATTTCCGCCACCATCACGCGCGCGGGCAACACCGCGACCGAAGCCTCGGCCGTCTACGAGGCGCACGGCGACACGGCCAAGCTCGGCTCGGACTTCGTCGCCAGCATCGGCCTTGTCACCTTCGAGTCGGGCGAGACCTCGAAGACCTTCACGATCTTCATCACCGACGACTCCTTCGTCGAGGGGCCGGAGCGCTTCACGATGACGCTGACGCCGTTGTAGGGCGCGGTCGTGGGCGACGCGGGGGGCGCCACGGTGACGATCAGCGACAACGACACGACGGCCTCCGCACCCAACCCCATCGACGACGACGAGTTCTTCATCCGCGAGCACTACCGCGACTTCTTCAGCCGCGAGGCGGACGCGCCGGGGCTCCTGTTCTGGATGAACGAGCTGAAAGCCTGCGGCACCAACGCACAGTGCCGCGAGGCGCGGCGCATCAGCGTCTCGGCCGCCTTCTTCCTCTCCATCGAGTTCAAGGAGACGGGTTATTTCGTCTACCGCCTCTACCGCGCCTCGTACGGGCGTCAGCCCGCGCGCGTCAACGAGTTCATGCTCGACTCGCGCCTGGTGGGCGACGGCGTCGTGGTCGGCGCCGACGGCTGGGCCGAGCGGCTCGCGGCCAACAAGCGCGACTTCCTCGCGGAGTGGACGCGGCGCGCCGAGTTCGAGGGGCTCTTCGCGGGCCTCGACGACGCGTCTTTCATCCAGAAGCTCTTCGAGAACATGAACGTGACGCCGACCGAGGCCCGCCGCCAAGCGCTGCTGGCGAAGCTGGGCACCGGCGCCACGCGCGCCGACGTGCTCGCCGAGGTCATCGAGGACGAGCAGTTCGGCAAGCAGGAGTTCAACCGCGCCTTCGTCCTGATGCAGTACTTCGGCTATCTCAGGAGGAACCCCACCGACCCGCCCGACTCCGACCTGACCGGCTACAACCACTGGCTCGGGAAGCTTAACGACAACGGCGGCGACTACGAGAAAGCCGAGATGGTCAAAGCCTTCCTCTCCTCCATCGAGTATCGCGGCCGCTTCGGGAACTGAAAGAAGGAGCCAGTAGTCAGTAGAAAGACAAAGCGGCGCGTCCGACCTGAAGGTTGAGACGCGCCGCTCGTTCTTTCCCTACTGACTACTGTCTCCTTCTCTCCTACGCCGCCTCGACGCGGTCGCGGCCGGTCTGTTTGGCGTGGTAGAGGGCGTCGTCGGCGCGGGCGATCATGTCGTTGCCGGACTCCGTGTCGCCGAGTTGCGCGACGCCGGCCGAGAGCGTGAGGGGAAAGGCGCGGCCCGCGTCGCCGAAGAGGTGCGCGGAGAAGGAGAGGCGAATCTTGTCGGCGAGCGCGCGCGCGCCCTCAAGCCCCGTCTCGGGCGCGAGCACGAGGAACTCCTCGCCGCCGTAGCGGCAGACCACGTCCGAGCCGCGCACCGACTCCGAGATGACGCGCGCCGCCTGCTCTAACGCCGCGTCGCCCGCCGCGTGGCCGTAGGTGTCGTTGACCGCCTTGAAGAAGTCGATGTCGATGAGCAGGCACGAGAGCGGCCGCGCGTAACGCCGCGCCTCCGACATCTCGCGCTGAAGCGCGCGGTGCAGCCCGTAGCGGTTGAGGAGCCCCGTCAGCGCGTCCGTCATCGACATCTCGCTCGCGGCCTCCGCGCTGCGGCGCAACTCCTCGGCGCGCTGGCGCAGGCGGTCGCGCTCAAGCTTCATGCGGATGGCGACGCTCACGCGCGCCAAAAGCTCCTCGACGCGGAAGGGCTTCGAGACGTAGTCGTTCGCGCCGAGGCCGAGGCCGCGCACCTTCGTGTCCGTGTCGTCGAGCGCAGAGAGGAAGATGACGGGGATGTCGCGCGTCGCGGGGTCTTCCTTGAGCAGGCGGCAGGCTTGCAGGCCGTCCATGACGGGCATCATCACGTCGAGGATGATGAGGTCGGGCAGCACGCGGCGCGCGGCCTCGACCGCCTGGCCGCCGTCCTCCGCCGTCTCGACGCGGTAATGCTCCCATTCGAGCCTGCGCCGGATGAGCGCGAGGTTGACGGGCTCGTCGTCGGCGACGAGGATAATCGGCTGGTGCGTCGCGCGCGCGTCGGCGCCCGGCTCGCCCTGCAAAGGTTCGGTCTTCATAAACGGCGACGTAAAACCTCTCGCGCCGCCGCACAACTTCGGCGCTGTAAGATTCCGGATGAGGTGCGGGGCTGGGTCTGGGGCTAAGAAGATAATAAAGAAGATGAGAGGGGAAAGGCAAAGGGCAGTTTTCAGTTTCTAGTTTTCAGTTTTCAGCATCTCCCGCTTACTGAAAACTGAAAACTGAAAACTGTCTACTGCTTTTCCCGGTAATGTTCGACGAGGGCGGTGAGTTTGTCCGTCTCGTCGGCGGAGAGATCTGTGAACGCGGCGCCGACGCCCCAGCGTTCGAGGTGGTAGCGCACCTCGCCGCAGAGCGTCCTCTGCTCGGGCAGCCAGAACTTGATGAAGATGGGTTGGCCGCGCGGGGCGCCGCGCTCGGTGCGGAGGAAGTAGCCGCCCTCGCTGAGGCTGATGATGCGGTCGTGGAAAGGGCAGTCGTACGTCCAGCCCCAGTAGACGTGGATGTCCACCGGCACCCGCTCGTGCTTGCGTTGTTCGACGAAGGTCACGAGGTCTCTGTCGGTCTCTGTCCGGTGAAGCCCTTGAGGCATGTACGAGGATAGACTCACGGCGCCCCGCGCCGCAAGCGTGGGCGGCGAAAGATTCCCGGGGCGCCGCGGGGCGGCTTTGTGTTAAGCTTCCGGCCTCCGGCGGAGTTTCAAACGAGGGCACGTGAGACCTCGCGCCACAGACCACCCGTGGCGCGCCCACGCTTTACGAACCGGTTCGAGGAGGGCGGCGGACATGCGACGACGTGAGGGCGACGGCTGTCCCGTGTGGGGCGTGCTGCAAGTCGTGGGCGACAAGTGGACGCTGCTCATCGTGCGCGACCTCGATCCCACCTTCGTCCCGCGCCTCTGGGACGCCT
>CAXTSK010000491.1:924-4312 GCA_964246655.1 uncultured Pyrinomonadaceae bacterium | reverse complement strand
CGCCGCTAAGGCCACCGCGCCCGGCGCGCTCGACGCGGCGACCATCGCCGCGACGATGCCCGCGAGCGCCGCCACCGAGCCGACCGAGAGGTCGATGCCGCCCGTCAAAATCACCGCCGTCATGCCGACGGCGAGGATGCCCGTGATGGCGATGCTCAGAGCGATGTTGATGAGGTTCGGGACCGAGAGGAACGCCGGCGCGTAGAAGGCGAAGAAGATGGACTCCAACACAATCGCCACGACGATGACGTACTCGGCGATAGTCTGCCACTGTAGGTAACGCGGGCGCGGCGCGACCTTGCTGACGGTTTCACTCATAAGAGTCCGCCGCTCGGCGGCGCGCGCTTACTTCGGCGAGTTGGCGTCCACGATCTTGACCGGCACGGCGATACTCTTCTCGACGGGGCTGCCGGCGAAGTGCTTGCTGATGACCTCGATGGTCTTGGCGCCGAGGTCGCGCGGCTGCTGCGCCACGTCGGCCTTCAAAGGGCTGCCGCGCTGGATGGCCTTGACCGCCTCGGGGATGGCGTCGTAGCCGACGATGACCAGGTCGTTGCGGCCCCGCGCCTCGGCCGCGGAGAGTGCGCCGAGCGCCGAGTCGTCGTTGATGCCGAAGATGCCCTTCAGGTTCGGGTTCCCTTGTAGCATGTCCTCGGCCGCCTTGAGCGCCTTGTCGCGCAGGCCGCCGCCGTTGATCGAGGGCACCACCTTGATGCCGGGGTACTTCTTCATCTCCTCTTTAAAACCCGTCTCGCGGTCGAGCCCCGACTGCACCTCCGGCTGGCCGATGACGCCGACCTCGCCCTGCCCGTTCAAAGCCTTGGCGATGTACTCGCCCGCGAGGCGGCCGCCCGCGAGGTTGTCGGAGGCGACGTGCGAGACGACCTGCCCGCCCTGCGCCGCGATGTCCGCGGTGAAGACGGGGATGCCCGCGCGGTTGGCCTGCTCGATGGCCGGGCCGATGCCCTTCGAGTCGGCCGGGCAGACGATGATGGCGTCCACCTTCTGCACGATGAAGTTCTCGATCTGCGACTGCTGCTTGGACAGGTCCATGTCGCCCGAGGTGACGATCAACTGATAGCCCTGCTTGTCGGCGGCCTCCTTGAGGCCAGCTTCAAGGTCTTTGTAGAAGACGTGCTCGCGCGTCAGGAGCGTCACGCCGATGCGCTTGCCGCCCGCGCCGCCTGTGCCCTTGTTGCAACCGCTCGTCACCGACAAGGCCCCGACCAGGAGGGCCAGGCAGAGTGCGTAAACGTTTAATCTCATCGGTAGGGTTCTGACCTTTCGGTTGAAGCTTCGCAGAGCGCGCCTCCGAGACGGCGCCGCCCGCCGCAGGAGGCCGGGCGCTCTCCCCGCGGGGGCCTATGCTATATTTAGAATCGAGAGAGCAAACGGGACGAAGACCTTCCGGATGTGCGACGAACATTAACAGTTCGACGCGCCGGCCGACAAGCGCACAATAAGAGTTTGAAATTTCAAATTTTGAAATTTGAAGCGGACTTTCGGGTGAGGCGCGGCAGGCAGGTTAAGAGAGATTGATTTAACCACAGAGACATGGCTTGAAGAGCATTACTCAACAAGCCGTGTCTCTGTGTCTCTGTGCTTAAATTCCCCGGGCGCGGCGTGCAGGTAACGAGTTCATTGTCACCGGCCTCGTCACCCTCAAGTCCGTCACCTTCGCCAGCACCGAGGCCGGCAGAAATCCTTTCGCGTCAAAACTCAAAAGTCAGAACCCTCCTCTTTCTTCGACGAAGGCCAGCGCCTCTGCTTCGTAAGGCATGAAGTTGGCGCAGCCGTGGCGCGTGACGACGATGGCGCCGCACGCGTTCCCCATCCGCGTCGCGCGGTAGAAGTCCCAGTCCTTCAGATACCCGTACAAAAACCCGCCCGCGAACGCGTCGCCCGCGCCGAGCACGTTCAGCACCTCGACCTTGAAGGTCGGCACGTCCAGAACCTCCCCGCCGCGCGCGTGCACGAGCGTGCTCTCCGCGCCGCGCTTCAACACGAGCGCCTCCGGCCCCGCGGCCAGCACACGCGCGACGGCCTCGCCCGTCGTGCCCGAGAGGAAGGCCGCGCTGACCTCCTCGGACGTGCCGAGCACGACATCCACGAGCGAGAGGAGCGACCGCACGGCGACGCCGTAGGCGCGCACGTCCGGCCAGAGTTCGGCGCGGAAGTCGAGGTCGAGGATGACCGGCGTGTGGTAGGTGCGCGCCTGCTCGGCGGCGAAGAGCGTGGAGTCGCGGCTCGGCTGCCGCGCGAGTCCCGAGCCGGTCAGCAGCAGCGCGCGGCTCGCGGGGATGGGGGCGGCGAGCACGTCGTTGATGTTCAGCTCGAAGTCGGGGCCGCCCTCCCTGTAAGGCACGATGGGAAAGCGGTCGGGCGGCTCGATGCCTAAGAGGAAGGCGCTCGTGCGCCGGCCGCGCTTGCGCACGCCGTACTTCGTCTCGACGCCCTCGCGGTCGAGGAAGCTCTTGACGAAGTCGCCGACGAGGTCTTCGCCCACGGCGTTGAGTAAAGCCGTGCGCAGGCCCAAACGTTGCGCGCTGACGGCGATGTTGGTCGGGCAGCCGCCGACGTACGCGGCGAAGCTCTTAATCTCGGTGAAGGGCGCGCCGATCTCGTTCGCGTAGAGGTCGATTGAACTGCGCCCCACCGTCAGTAAGTCGAACTCGCGCTCCATCCCTGTCCCCTTGTCTGTCATCCCTCTAAGCAGCCTCCACCAGAGGCCGGCGCGGGTCGATGAAGAGCCACATCACGACGCCGCCGAACATGATGACCGCCGCGATGTAGAACGGGATCGTCCAGGAGCCCCACGTCTGCACCACGTAGCCGAAGATGATCGGGGCCGCCGTCCCCGCGAGGTTGCCGAACATGTTCGTCGTCCCGCTCACGACGCCCGCGCGCCGTCTCCCTACGTCGAGGCACGTGGCCCACACCGCAGGTGTCGTCAAAAACTGGAAGAAGAGCGCGACCGAGATGAGCGTCGCCGCGACGAACTTCCCCTCGGCGCGCGCGACGAAGACGAGCATCAGCGCGCTCATCGTCAGCCCGAAGGCGCCGAGCCCGCTGCGCGCCAGCTTATGATGGCCGCGCTTGACGAGCGTGTCCGTGAGCCACCCGCCGCACACGAAGGCCAGAGCGCCGCACAGCCACGGCAGCGAAGAGAAGATGCTGGCCCACTCCTTGTCGAACCCGCGCGCCTCAATCAGGTAGGTCGGCAGCCACGTAATGTAGAAGTAGAGCCCGTAGCCGTAGCAGACGTACATCGCGCACAGGAAGAAGATGTTCCTGTTCCGCACGAAGACGCGCCAGGGGATGCCGTGCCCGTGCTTCTCCGCGGGGGCCGCGCCCGCGCGGATGAACTCGGCCTCGGCCTCGTTCACGG
>CAXTSK010000491.1:0-914 GCA_964246655.1 uncultured Pyrinomonadaceae bacterium | reverse complement strand
GAGGCGTGCTCGCCGGGCGTGTCGCGGAACCACTTGTACCAGACCGCGCACCAGAGGATGCCGAGCAGTCCGCATTCGACGAACGGCAGCCGCCACCCTTGCAGGTTGATGAGGGAAAAGACGATGAAGGGCGTGGCCGTCGCGCCCAGGGCGTGGCCGATGCAGACGGCGCCCATCGCGCGCCCGCGCTGCGCCGCCGGGAACCAGCGCGAGACGGTCGAGGCGCTGTTCGGGATGGCGCCCGCCTCGCCCGCGCCGAAGAGCAGGCGCACGACGAAGAGCGAGGCGAAGCCGAACGTGGCGGCCGTCAACATCGTGAAGGCCGACCACCAGAGCACGATGCGCGTCAGCGCGCGGCGCGTGCCGAAGCGGTCGCCGAACCAGCCCGAGGGCACCTCGAAGAGCGCGTAGGCGAACGTGAACGCGCTGTAGATGTAGCCCATCTGCACCGGCGTGAAGTTGAACTCCTTCATGATGGTCGGCCCGGCCACCGAGATGCAGAGGCGGTCGAGGTACGTGAGCGCCGCCAGCGCCACGAGCAGCCCGAGCACCTTGTAACGCGCGTTCGTCGGCCGCGCCGCCTCGGCGACGAAAGGACGGCTCTTCGCGTCACTGACTTGCATCACTGCCGTGCCTCCTCATGGCGCAGGACAGTTTGACACAGAGGCACGGAGACACGGAGGCACAGCTTGATGTCTATAACTCTACAAGCTGTGTCTCCGTGTCTCCGTGTTGAAAGCCAACGCCATACGCACTCGGATGGAAACCGCTTAAGGCTTGCCGCGCTCAAGCCAATCGAACAAAGGCTGCGCGGGTCTGACCGCATCACTCTCGTCGGACACGGTGACGGCGAGGACGTGAACCTTCTCGTCGTCGGGCAGCGTCAGCGTCTTCGCGCCCGCGGGGACGTCGAG
>CAXTSK010000490.1:0-4318 GCA_964246655.1 uncultured Pyrinomonadaceae bacterium | reverse complement strand
CTCGCGCGGGCACGGTCGAGACAGCGCGTAGCCATTGCGGGTTCTGTCGCCGCAGGTGTTCGAGGTCGCGCCCGCGCAGAGGCGACAGGCGGTCGTGGTCACGCGACCAGCGGCGGCCACGCGGGTCGCGCTGGCCGTAGGTGAGCGGATACCAGCAGACGTTCTGGTCGTATCCGTTGCCGAGCGTGACGAAGACGACGAGCGCGGGTCGCCACCACGCGCGGCGATAGCGGTAGCCGTAGCCGCGCGGCGCCCAGCACCATTGGTTGTTGACGTAGACCCAACGGCCGTAGTGATAAGGCGCCCAGCCCCAAGGCTCGTCCGCCACCCACGTCCAACCGTAAGGCGGGCACCAAACCCAGCGCCCGTAGCGGTACGGCGCCCAGTCGTTGTAGACGTTGACGACCGTCGTGTGCGGGCGCCAGATGTAGCCGTAGTCTTTGTGATAGGCCCAGTCGCCGTATGAGTCCAGCTCCTCGGCGCCGTACACGTCGGAGTCGTAGTAGCGGTCTCGCCCTTCGAACTTTAAGCGCTCGGCGAGGTAGCGCTCGCGCTCGTCGTTCCAACCGTCCCACTCGTCGAAGCCCGCGGCCGCCATGAACTCCCAATCACTCTCGCCCGAGGCGTCGGGCGCGAGCCGCGCCGTGCGGTCGTTGCGCAGGACGAAGCCTGAGTTCTGCGAGTAGATGCGCGCGCGCCCGTCCTCTCGCACGGTGACGCGCACCGCGCCGCCGCGCTCCACGTCCACGCGATACTGGCCGACGCGCTCGGCGGCGACGGTCGTGCCCGGCGCGTCCAGCTCGAAGTACTCTTTGGCTTTGTCGAAGTGCGAGAGGCGGAAGGTGGCCGTGCCTTCGGAGAGGCTGAGCGCGAGGCCTTCGCCGCGCTGCGTGACTATGCGGATGACGGAGTCGGGGCCGACGCGGACGAAGTTGCGCGCGTCGGCCTGAATCTCTAAGCGCGAATCGCGGCCCGTCGCCAGCACGTCGCCCTCGACGAGCGGCGAGTTCAGGCGCGCGTCCTCCCATTCGTCGTTGCCCGCGCGCTTGAGGCTGACCTCGCCCTTGAGGAGGCTGACGCGCAGGACGCGCGCGCGCTCCTCGTATTCGTCGTCATCGTCGTAAGTGTCGTCGGCGGCGCGAGCCGCCGTGCTTAAGAGAAGTATGGTCGAGAGAAGAAAGAGGAGAGCGGTCGGCGCAGAGAGACGAGAACGCATACTGGACGCTCCTTCGTTGCGAACGAAACGGGCTCTACTTGGGGGCAGAGTCAGGGCGGACGAAGCCTTGCTCCCCGGCAGGGAAGAGAACTCGCGCGGGGGCTTCGTCCTTTGCCCGCGGCCGGTGCAAAGCTCATGCCCGTGGCCGAAGGTCGATGACGAGCAGAAGCTTGTCAGGACATTCTCATGGAAAAACGCGGGCCGTCACCGACGCGCCTATGCCAGATGGTGCAGGCCGAGCACTATTTCGTGTGAGCGGCCTTCGCTTTGGGCTTCTCGATCTCGTCGAAGCTGAGGTTGAGGATCGGGTACTGGCGCCAGTCCTTGAAGTCGTAGTGCCACCACTCGGGCTCGTAAGGTGTAAAGCCTTCGGCCTCCATCGCGGCGCGGAGCAGGTCGCGGAGGCGGCGCTGCTCGGGCGTGCCCCCGGCGTAGTTGACGTGCGAGCGCTCCGACATCTCGTCGTACTCGCCGGGCATCGACACCTGTCGGCCGGTCTTCAGGTCGTAGAGCGTGAGGTCAACGGCGCAGCCCCGGTTGTGGCGCGAGCCCTTCGCCGGGTCTGCGACGAACTGCTTCTTGTCCGCGGGCGTGATCTCCCAGAAGAGCTTCGTCACAGACCACGGGCGGTAGCCGTCGAAGACCGCGAGCCCGTAACCCTGCTTCCGCAGCGCGCGGCTCACGCGCACGAGCGCCTCCGCGGCCGGGCGCTGCAAGAACGCGCGAGCCTCCGTGTAGACCGCACGTCCCGCGAAGTTGTTCGCCGTCGCGTAACGCACGTCGAGTTTGATTGTCTTGTCGAGCTTAATTAATTCGACAAGGTCCGGCTCGCGGAACGTGCCTGTTTCTTTTGGGGGGCTATCTTGGGCGGATGAGGTCAGCGAAAGCAGCAGTAATAAGAGCAGCGCCGCCGATACGCGGCGCAGTCCCGTAGGGACGGAATGTTTATAGCAAGAAGTGTTCATAATCACCCCGAGCCCGTAGGGGCGACATGCCGCTCCTACGGAGCTTGGAATTGGAAAGGGACTTGGGGCTATAAACATTTCGCTCCTACGGAGCTTATCAGCCCGCATAACTCTTCACTGCGACCACGGCTTCGGCTTACGCTCCCAACGGTGGGGGCGCAACTCTTCCAGCAGTTCATCATCGAGCGGGCCGGCGTCGCTCGCGGCGGCGTTCGACTCGACGTTCTTGAGCTTGCGCATGCCGGGGATGATGGTCGAGACCGCCGGGTTCGAGAGGATGAAGCGCAGAGCCATTTCCGGCATCGTCAGCCCCGCGCGTTCGGCGATGGGCTTGAGCGCTTCGGCGCGCTCGACGCTCGGGATAAGGTTCTCGGGGACGAAGTACGTGTTGCGCCAGTCGCCCTCGGGCCAGGTGCTCTCCTTCGTGAGCGTGCCCGTCAGCGTGCCTTCGTCGAAGGGCACGCGCGCGATGACGGCCACGTCTTGTTCCTGACAAGCAGGGAACAGATCGTCCTCCGGATTCTGGTCGAAGATGTTGTAGATGACCTGCACGGCGTCGATGAGTCCGGTGCGGACGGCACGCACGCCGTTCCAGGGCTCCCAGCGGTTGATGCTGATGCCGACCGCGCCGACGAGACCCTGCGAGCGCAACTCGTCCAACTTCTTCGACCAGCGCTCGTCTGCGAGCCAGTCGTCCTCCCAGACGTGGAACTGCATCAGGTCTACGCGTTCGAGCCCGAGGTTCTTCAAGCTCAGGTGGACGTACTCCTCGACGTAGTCGGGCGGGAAGGTGTCTTCGAGCGTTGACTCGCGCAGGCTCGGCCACTTCCGATTTTTCGGCGGCACCTTCGACGCCGTGTAGAGCCTCTTGTCCGGGTTCGCGCGCACGAGCCGGCCGAGCAGCCCCTCGCTGTGACCGTCGCCGTACACGTAGGCCGTGTCGAAGAAGTTGACGCCCAACTCGACCGCACGCTGCAAAGAGCGCAGAGACTCTTCGTCGTCCGACCCGCTCCAGCCGCCCATGCCCCACATGCCGTAGCCGAGGTCGCTTACCTCCCAGCCCGTCCGTCCGAATCTTCTATACCTCATCGTCCCTCCGTAGATACATCCGTCCGTGATTTCGTCCCAGCCTCAGGCCGTCTCGTCACGCCGAGCCCGCCCTTCGTCCCAGGCCGGGACGTTTCGTCACAATTGCGTTGAGCCTTTAATCCAAAAGGCCGCATCCTTGCGCGTTAATAAGGTCGGGAGTGCGTTCCCGAACGTTCCTGAAAAAAAGGAACCGCCCCCGAAGATTTTTTGAAACCTACAGTCGGGCCGCGCCACTAACAGAGGCGAGAACGGCCAAGCCCGAGCGTCGCCAGACGCGAAAACGAACCGAAGGGGCGGCCCGCGCGTTTAAAGCCATGAACTCTTGTTGGTGAACGCCGGGCGACATTGTAAGCCAAAAAAAGTTGTCACGAAATGCGGGCGGGTGGTGTTTCGGGGTTAGTTGAAGCCGTTAGCTGTTGAGGCTGATTCAAGTCGGTGGCCGCTCGGGCCTCCTGAAAAAGGCGGGTGGGGTTATGAAGCACAGATCAGTCATCGCGTTCGTCATCGTCGCCGCGGCGCTCTTCTCTCTGCCGCAGCTCTCGCACGACCTACAGTCGCTCAAGGGCGCGGTCGGCGCGCGCTTGCACCGCGAACTCCTGCAAGCGTTCCTGAATCTGCCCGCGGGCGAGCCGACCTCAGCCGCCCCCGTCGCGCGCACGAACGAGGACCTTCTCGCTTCCTGCCCCAGGGAGAAGTCGGGTGCGGCGACCGCGAGGACGGGCAAGCCCGCGTCGAACGGCCGCGCCGAAGGTAAGACCTTCGAGCAGAGCGCGATGCTCGGCGACCCGGCACACGACCCCATCAATCAGGTGGCGAGCGTCGAGTTTAAGGAGGCCGCCGACGAGGTCGTCGCGTCGCAGCCCGAGGTTAAGGTCGAGACGGCCGAGGTCGCCATGATCATCCCGCCGGACAGCGTCATCGCCCCTCGCGCCCTCTCGAACGTAACGACTTCGACTGACGTGGCGCGCGTCGAAGCCGGCGGCCTGCGCGTGGCCTACACCACGGCGGCGCGCTTCGAGGTTCAGGGCGCCCAGTGGCAGAAGGCGAC
>CAXTSK010000489.1:2868-4332 GCA_964246655.1 uncultured Pyrinomonadaceae bacterium | reverse complement strand
CCGCGAAGACCTCGTCGCCGCCCATCCCCGACAGCATCACCGTCAGAGTCTCGCGCGCCTCACGCGAAACGAGGTAGCTCGAAATCGCCATGTCGATGACCGGCATCTCAAGATGGCGCACGAGCATCGGCAGGAGCTTCGTCACGTCGGGCCGCAGCATCGTCTCGTGATAGTCGGCGTCAAGTAACCGCCCGACCTTGCGCGCCCACGGCACGTCGCTCGGGATGATGTCGAAGCGCAGGTCGTCCTCTTCGATGCCGACCGTGTAGGTCGAGACGCGTCGGCCGCCGCCGCGTTTAGCCATCAGGGCCGTCACGACCGACGAGTCAACGCCGCCCGAGAGGAACGAGCCGAGCGGCACGTCGGCCACCATCTCCATCCCGACCACGCGCTCCAAGGTTTCAAGCAGACGCTCGCGCCACCAACCCTCGCCCTTCCCTTCCTCGATCTCGTCGAACGAAACGTCCCACCACTCGCGCACGTTCGTCCTGCCCTCGCGCCACGTCAGGACGTGCGCGGGCGGGAGCCGGCGTATGTCGCGGAAGAGTGTGTGCGGGTCGGGCGTCCAGAGGAAGGTGAGCTGCTGGTTGAGCCCTTCGAGGTCAAGCTCCGGCCGAACCAAACCCGAGGCGAGCACGGCCTTCGCCTCCGAAGCGAAGACGAAAGACCCGCCCTCTTCCGTCCGCGCCTCCGCGTAGAACAGGGGCTTGATGCCGAGCCGGTCGCGCGCGAGCGTGAGCGTCTTCTCATGCTCGTCCCACACTGCGAAGGCGAACATGCCGTTGAGGTGTGGGAGCGCGCCCCCAACGCCCCACTCGGCGAAGGCTTCGAGCATGACCTCCGTGTCCGTGTCGGTGCGGAAGACGTGTCCCAACCCTTCGAGCTTCTTCTTCAACTCACGGTAGTTGTAAATCTCTCCGTTGAACGTGACCGTGAAGCGCCCGTCGGCCGAAGGCATCGGCTGGTGACCCGCGCTGCTCGTGTCGATGATCGCCAGACGCCTGTGCGCCAGACACGCCCGCCGCCCTTCCCCGTCCACAGACGCGGAAGTCCACACGCCCTCGTCGTCGTACCCGCGGTGCTCGATAGACTTCAGCATCGTGCCGACGCGGCGCTCGGGGTTGACGGAGATGAGACCGGCGATGCCGCACATGATTGGTGAATGGTGAATCGTAAATGGTAAATGGATAAAAGCGGCTTCCACTTACCATTTACGATTCACTATTTACTATTTACCTCTTGCGGTTCTCCCGTTCGCAGCGAGTCGAGGATGCGGAAGGTCGTGCGCGTGGTGTTGGCGAGGTCTGCGAGCGGGATGGGGGCGTGGGCGCCCTGGCGGAGGGCGGCGCAGACGGCGCGCACCTCTTCGCGCTGCCCCTTGTCCTGCGCGCGCAGGCGCGTGCTCGTCTCGCGGCCTGCTGCGTACTGCGAGGCCGCGCGGAAGTCTTCGACGACGAACGCGCG
>CAXTSK010000489.1:0-2858 GCA_964246655.1 uncultured Pyrinomonadaceae bacterium | reverse complement strand
ACAGCCCGACGCGCTCTTTGGGGAGCGCGCGGTCGCCCTCGGCGAGATAAGCAATCGTGCCGTTCGACCCGTCGGCGAACTTGAGCGTGATGAAGACCGAGTCGTCGTCAACCGCTTCGCGGTCGTCGGAGGTGACAGCCTCCGCGTAGACCCTCTCGACCAGCGAGCCCGTGACGTACTGCATGAAGTCCACGAAGTGGCAGACCTCGCCGCGGATGCGCCCGCCGCCCGCGCGCGCGTCCTGCGTCCAGTGCGCGCGCGGCACGCGCCCCGCGTTGACGCGATAGAGAATTGAAAGGGGTGAGCGGCGCCCTTCGAAGAACTCTCGGGCCTGACGCGCGTGCGGCGAGAAGCGCCGGTTGAAGCCGACCGTCAGACGCCCGCGGGAACGGCTCGCCGCTTCGAGCAAAGCGTCCAGCTCTTCGTCATTCAGCGCGAGCGGCTTCTCGACGAACACGTCGAGCCCGCGCTCCAACCCGCGCCGCGCGAGCCCCGCGTGCGTGTCGTGGCGCGTGGCGATGACGAGAAGGTTGACGCCCTCTTCATTCAAAACCTCCTCCGCGCCCGAGACGAAGCGCGCGAAGCCGTAACGGCCGCCCACGTCGCGCGCCGTCACGCCCGACGCCGTCGCGATGGAAACGAACTCGACGCCCTCCGCCTTGAAGTGCGGCAGAAGCATCCGCCGCGCGTAGTCGCCCGCGCCCACCATCCCGACGCGCACGCGGCTTTCGGCATTTGAAATTTCAAATTTCAAATTTGAAATTTTATTCGGGACGTGCCGCTCGATCTCGCGCTCGGTGTCGTAGTTGATGAGAACCGCGAGGTAGGGCTCGCCCGTGTCGCCGGAGATGAGCTGGTAAGCGCGCGCACCCTCTTCAACGGGGAAGCGGTGCGTGACGAGCGGTGCGGTCTTCAAGGCGCCCGCGGCGGCGAGGTCGAGAAAGGCTTCGAGGTTGCGACCCTCCGTCCAGCGCACGTAGGGCAGCGGGTAGTCGTGGCCGCGCTCTTCATATTCCGGGTCGTAGCGCCCAGGCCCGTAGGACATCGAAACTTTTAATGTTAACTCGCGCTGGAAGTAGGCCGCGCGCGGCACGTTCATCCCGACGAGTCCGACGGCGACGACGCGGCCGCGCAGGCGTGAGATTTCGCCGGCCAGCTCGACGGGCTCGTCCGACTGCGTCGCAGCCGTCAGCAGCACCGCGTCCGCGCCCCGGCCGCGCGACCACTTCAACACCGCCTGCTTCACCTCAACGCCCGCGACGCAGCCGTCATCCGCGCCGAGCGACTTCGCCAGCTCTACTTTCGCTTCGTCGAGGTCAACGCCGAAGACGCGACAGCCGTTGGCCCTGAGCAGTTGCGCCGCGAGTTGCCCGACGAGGCCGAGGCCGATGACGACGACCGACTCGCCGAGCGTCGGCTCCGCGAGCCGCACGCCCTGGAGCGCGATGGCGCCGAGCGTGGCGAACGCGCCGGTCTCGAAATCGACGCCCGCGGGCAAGCGCACGCACAGGTTCTTCGGCACCGACAGCAGTTCCGCGTGCGCGGCGTAGCCCGTGCCCGCGCACGCCACGCGGTCGCCCGCGCGAAACTCCGTCACGCCCTCGCCGACCTCGATGACCGTGCCCGCCGCGCTGTAGCCGAGCGCGTGCGACTCGTCCAGCTTCTCGCGCACCGACTGAAGGGTGCTCAGCAGCCCCTCGCTCTTCACCTTCTCCAAAACCTTGCCGACGAGGTCGGGCCGCTCCTTCGCCTTCCCCAGCAGACTCTTGCGACCCAGCTCCACGAACGCGCGCTCCGTGCCCGCGCTCACGAGCGACGCCGCCGCGCGCACCAGCACCCGCCCCGTCTGCGCGCCCGGCGCCGGCACGTCCGCCACGAGCCCCTCGCCGGTTTTTAGATTTTGCAGAAGCTGCTTCATCTTCTGAACTATGAAGTAGGAACGCTGAACGATGAACTGAAGACATCAGGTTTTCAGTTCATCGTTCAGCGTTTCTTCCTCAGCGCCTCTTCGATGAGGCCGCTGACCCATTCGGCGCGCGCGTCCCAGGTGCCGCCCTCGACGGCGCGCTGTCGTTTAAGAGACGCTTCGGGGTCGTCTTCGGCGAGCGCGTCTTCGACGAGGCGGAAGAAGTCTTCGCGGCTGCGCGCGATGCGCAGCACGTCGCCCATCGGCTCGTACTCCGGCAGCGGCGAGATGACGACGGGCTTGCCCGTGGCGAGGTATTCGCGCACCTTGATGGCCGACCCGTAGCTCGTGAACGCGCGCTCAGTTTCCCACGGCAGCACACACACATCAAACCCGGCGGCGTAGCGCGGCAGCTCGTCGTACGCGACGGGCGGCAGGAAGTGCGTGTTCGGCAGACTCTCCACCTCCACCCCGCGCGACTTGTTGCCGATGAAGACCCACTGCCAGTCCGGACGTTCAACTGCCGCGCGCTTAATCAACTCCTGGTCGATGAGCCACGGCTCAATCGCGCCGAAGTAGCCGAGCCGCGGGCGTGGGATGCGCGCGACCGCCTCCGCGACTTCGAGCCCTCCGTCCCCAACCCTCGACCAGTGCTCGAAATCGACGGCCTGCTCCAAAAGGTGCGATCGCTCGCGCCCCCGCGTGGCCTCTTCCAGAAGTTTACGCCCCGAGTAGAAGATGAGGTCGGCGCGGTCTAAGGCGTGCTCATGCAGGCGGCGGATGGTCGCGGGGTCGGTCGCGTGATCCATCGAGTTCTCGTCGTACTTGTCCGAGACGTGGTAGACGACGAGCGACTCGTCCAAACGTCCGATCATCTCGGCCGCGGTCGGGATGGCGACCCAGAGGATCGGACGCCTCAAGCCTCGGTTCCGCGCGAGCGCGCCGACCTGCG
>CAXTSK010000488.1:0-4336 GCA_964246655.1 uncultured Pyrinomonadaceae bacterium | reverse complement strand
CGCCGCGGGAGACGAGCCCGAGGCGGAGCGCGTCCTGCGCGGTCAACGTGTCGCCGGTCGCCATCAACTCGAAGGCTTTGGCGCGGCCGACGAGCGCGGGCAAGAGGTGCGTGGCGCCGCCGTCGGGCATGAGGCCGACGCGGACGAAGCTCTGGCTGAAGGTCGCTTCCTCCGAGGCGATGACCACGTCCGAGGCGAGCACGTAGCTGAAGCCGATGCCCGCGGCCGGGCCGTGCACGCGCGCGACGACCGGCTTGGACAGTGTCCGCAGTCCCATGACGGGCGGGTTGATCAGCTCGCGTATCCTCGCGGCCACGTCCATAGAGGCCAGCTCCCGGGGGTCGATAGACTTCATGTCGAGCCCGGCGCAGAAGAAGTCGCCCGCGCCGGTGATGACGACGACGCGGCTCTCGTCGGTCGCGGCCTCTGCGACCGCGGCGGCGAACGCCTCGAACATCTCGAAGTCAACGGCGTTGCGCCGTTCGGGATTGTTGAAGGTGATGCGCTTGACGCCCGCGTCGAGCGCGACCTGTAGCTTCTCGTTGTTCATATGGTGCCGGCGGTGTCCGAGTCGATGGTCAGGGCTTTGAGCCCGAGCGCTTTTCTGACGAGGGCGATCTGCCCCGCGTGGTAGAGCGTGTGCTGAATTGCGCCGTGGAGCGAGACGTAGCGCGTGGACATGTTCGGAAGGATGGGCTCGTCGAGCCGCTCGTCGTCCAGTTTGAGCACGGCCTCGCGCAGCGCGACGTAAGTCTCGGTCAACTTCCGGCGCGCCGCGGCCCAAGCCTCTTCGCTCCCGCCATCGACCGGCGACCAGTCCTCTTCCGTGTTGTAAATCTGCGCGGGGTCGCCGCCGAGTCTGCGCAGGATGGCGCGCTCCCACGCCTCGACGTGCGCGACGAGTTCAAAGATGCTGTGCGTGCCTTCGACCGGCCGCGCGGCGGCCTGCTCGGCCGTGACGCCTTTCAACAGTTCGTCAAGCGCCGGGCCGTGCCACGCGCCGCCCTCGTGAGCGCGCTTCAGTTGGTCGGCGATGCGTTCGGTCTCTCTCATAAGCTCCCTCTAGCGGCGCTGGCCGAAGAGTTTCGGGGCGGCGAAGACTGCGTAGCGGATGGGTTCGTGCGGCCTGCGCCGCCACCAGACGGCGACCGAACGGCGGACGACGACCTCCAACAACGCTTCCTTGTCCTTGCGCGCGAAGCCGCGCACGAGGCGGCTGATGTCGTGGCGAAAGCTTTGGACGACGAGGCGGCGGTTCGGGTCGGCCGCCTTCACGCGCGCCTTCTCGAAGCGCAGCAGGTCGAGCGTCCAACCGGAACCGAGGTAGTCCTCCTTCAACTTCTCTTCGAGGTACTCGGCGAAGCGGAGCACGTCGCCGAAGAGGCGCTCGACGGCCGGCGGCCCGTGCTCCGCGACGTAGCGGTCGAAGTAGTTGGTGAAGCGTTCGCGTAGGACGCGGTGGGTTAGCGGGAGCAACTTGTTGACCTGCACGAAGCGGCGCTCGCGCGGCGTCGCGGCGAACGAGTCGAAGCGCTCCGCGGCCTCACGCCTGAGACGGCGCGTCCCGGTCGGCGTCAGCCCCAGCTCACGCCCGAGCGCGAAAGGGTTCTCGACGAACCGCGCCCGCAGTTCGTCATCGGCCGACAGCCGCGTCAATATCTGTTCGATGTCGGAGAGGCTCATCAGTAGTCGCGTATCTGCTCGCAGTACGAATCAAAGTTGCGGCGCATCTCTTCGACGTGGTCGCCGCCGAACTTCTCGCGGGCGGCCTCGGCGAGCGTGAGCGCGACCATCGCCTCGCCGATGACGCCGGCCGCGGGGACGGCCGTCACGTCGGAGCGCTCGAAGGCGGCCGACTCCTCTGCCTTCGTCTCGATGTCCACGGAGCGGAGCGCGCGCCGCAGCGTCGAGATGGGCTTGAGGAAACCGCGCACGCGCAGTTCCTCGCCGTTGGTGATGCCGCCTTCGAGTCCGCCCGCGCGGTTCGTCGGGCGCGTGAAGGCGCGCGTGCCTTCATCGTAGCCGATCTCGTCGTGCACCTGCGAGCCGGGGAGGTTGGCCGCCTCGACGCCCGCGCCGATGGCGACGGCCTTCACCGCCGGTATCGACATCAACGCGCGCGCAAGTCTACCGTCGAGCTTCGCCTCCCAAGAGGTGTGCGAGCCGAGCCCCGCGACGACTCCGCGCGCGACGACCTCGAAGACGCCGCCGAGCGTGTCGCCCTCGCGCCGCTTCTCGTCCACGAGCGCGACCATCAACCCTTGCGCCTCTTCGTCGGCGCAGCGCAGCGGCGCGTCGTCGGGGATGCGGCCGATGCTCTCCCAGTCCACTTCGAGCGGCGCGGCGGGGATGCCGCCGAGCTGCACGACGTGGCTGCGAATCTCTACGCCGAGGACGGCGAGGAGTTGGCGTGCGAGCGCGCCGCAGGCGACGCGCGCGGCCGTCTCGCGTGCGGAGGCACGTTCGAGTATGTCGCGTAGGTCGCGCGCGCCGTACTTGAGCCCGCCCGCGAGGTCGGCGTGGCCGGGGCGCGGACGCTTCACGCGCCGCATCTTCTCTTCGGGCGCCTCCGAAGGGTCGGGCAGTTCGGCCGACATCACGCCCGTCCAGTTCTTCCAGTCCTTGTTCTCGATCTGCAAGGCGACCGGCGAGCCGAGCGTGCGGCCGTGGCGCACGCCGCTCAAAAACTCCGCGCGGTCGCGCTCGATCTTCATCCGCCCGCCGCGGCCGTAGCCCCACTGCCTTCGCTCAAGCTCTCGGTTGACGATCTCTACGTCCACGGGAAGACCCGCGGGCAGGCCCTCGACTATCGCGACCAGAGCGCGCCCGTGCGACTCTCCTGCCGTGTTGAAGCGAAACATCTATCTACTCAACTTAACTAAACCGTCAGCCGCTTTGAACGTCGAGAAAGCGCGAGCGGACTTCGGGCGGCGGCAACATGCACGTGTCGTACTTGCCGAAGAACTTATAACGGTTGCGCGCGAATAGGTCGTAACAGTAGTCGCGCAAGCTCCTCGGTAAAACTTTCGCGGCGAGGAAGAGTTTCCAGAAGCCGCCGAGGTAGGCCGCGACCTTGAGCGCCGCGTCCGAGCGGACGTAGACGCGCTCGCCGCCCGGCACCTGTTCCACGAAGACGACCGAGTCTATGCCGCGCAGCTCCGTGTGTCTTTCAATCACCGCCTGCCCGTAGTCGCTCTGCAACGCGGCGAAGCGCATCTCGCCGCGCCGGTCCCGGTCGAGTATCAACTGCACAGACTTGTTGCAGAAGCCGCACACGCCGTCGTAGAGCAGGACGGGTGCGCCGACGGAAGTTTCTACCATGAGTTTGCTCGCCAGCAGAAGTGGGGGTTGAAAACTCAGTTCCTACCCGGCGCGGGCAGGAACTCTTCGGCGAAGACGTTGCCGCGGCCGAGGACGCAGGCCGGGTCGAAGGCGCGCTTGAGTTCGGCCATCTCGCGCAAGTGTCGCTCGCCGTAGAGAGCGCGCAGGTACTCGCGCTTGATCTTGCCGACGCCGTGCTCGGCCGAGATGGTGCCGCCCAAAGAGACGGCGCGCTCGACGAAGCGGCCGTAGGTCTCGCGCGCGGCGACCTGTTCGGCGTCGTCGCGCGGGAGGATGTTGACGTGGACGTGGTTGTCGCCGATGTGGCCAAAGATGACGTAACCGAGTCGGCCCGCGCGCAGCATCTCCTTGTAGAAGCGGAGCATCTCGGGGAAGGCCGCGTCGGGCACAGCCATGTCGGTCGAGACCTTGCGCTGGCCTCTGCGCGCGAGCCACTCGTTGACCATCACCGGCAGCGCGTGGCGGAAGGCGCGCATCTCGGCGCGGTCGTGCTCGTTCGTGCCGAACCAGGACTCGTCGGCAAGCGCCTCGTACTTCTCGACCAGCTCAAGCCACGCGCCCATCAACTCGTCTTCCGTCTTGGCCATGGTCTCCTGCTCGAAGAAGACCGCGCCGGCCACGCCGAGCGGCACCAGAGGGTAGCGCTCGCGCAGGAAGTTCAGAGCCTCCCCGTCGAAGTATTCGAGCGCGCGCGCGTCGATTCCCTCGCCCGATGGCGAAGCTCCGCCGTTTGACCGCACGCGCGTTTCGAGCGAACGCTCGCGTGCCTCACGCACGAAGGCGAGCAGCGACTCTTCAGTCTTGAAGAAGATGACGCCCGCGAGGACGCCTTCGGGCTGAGCCAACAGGGAAAGCTCGACTTCGGTGACGACGCCGAGCGTGCCCTCGCTGCCGATGAAGAGGTCGATCAAGTCCATGCCCGGCCCCGAGAAGTAACCAGAGGCGTGCATGCGCGTCGCATGCATCGAGTAGGTCGGCAGACGAGCCGCAATCA
>CAXTSK010000487.1:910-4338 GCA_964246655.1 uncultured Pyrinomonadaceae bacterium | reverse complement strand
GACGTAGACGGAGCCTGCGCCTGCACCAGCGCCGACGATGGCGCCGATGGCCGCGCCCTTGCCGCCGCCCGCGATGGCGCCGATGATGGCGCCGACGGCCGTGCCGATGGCGGCGCGTTGCGCGGTCTGCGTGCCGCGGCTGTCGTCGTCACGCACCGTGCCCTCGTTATCGACCTGCACCGTCGAGCCGCCCTGCGCGCGGACGCTGTCGATGAAGCCCGCGAACTGGTAGCTACGGCCCTGGTAGCGGATCGTGTCGAAGTTAAGCGAAAGGTCGGAACGCCCCGTGACGCGGCCGCTGCGGCTCGCGCTCGCGATGTGACCTTCGATGACTGCGCCTTCGAACTGCGCGGGCGAGGTCACGGTCATCGTGAAGCGGTCACCCGTCTGCGCCGTGCGGGTCGAGAGGTCTGACTCAAGCCTCGCCGTTAGCATCTGCCCGTCGGGCACGACGAAGTCGCCCGCGGCCGAGGAGGTTGTGCCGGACTGGCTGTAGCCCACGTTCGTCCCGTTGTAGACGTTCCACTCGGCCACGTCCGACGTGCGCTCGTAGACGTTCTGCACGACGATGGGGTTCACGCCCAGACGTTCATTCCAGATTTCGCGCGTGACGCGCAGGCGGCGCCCGCCCTCAATCGGGTCGAACGTCACGGTAAAGTCGGTCTCGCGGTTGCCCGCTGAGCGGACGACGAGTTTGTCGCCGACGATGGTCGAATCGACGCGCGAGTAACCGCCGCTGGGAAGCTGCTCGCGGTTCTCGCCCGCGTTGGCCGTAAAGGTCGTCTGCGGCGCGCGCGAGCTGGCGATGGTCACGTTGTTACCGTTGCGCTCGATGGCGAGCATCTCCGGCGATTCGAGCCGGCGCATGAGCTGTTCGCGCACGCGCGCGCGGTCGTTGTAGGGCAGGTTGCGGACGGCCGTTTCGGCCACGTTCGTCGCGTTGTCGCTCTGCGACGTGTCGAGGCGGAACGTGCCGGTCAGGCGGTTCGCGGCGCGTATGCCGCCGCCGCGGCGCTGGTCGCCGAGGACGTTCGTGTCGGCCGTCGTGTTGTTACCGTAACCGGGCATCGAGCGCACGTCCCAGTTCCACGCCACGCTGTAAGCCGAGGCGAGCTGGTTCAGGTCTCCCTTGAGCGTCGTCCAGTCGTTCTCAACCCTCATCGAGAGCGTCTGGCGGTTCATGAAGTCGTCGATGTAGGTGGCTTGGCGCAGCACGTTCTCCACGTCCCCGGCCACGGAAGTCTTCCCATCGAAGCGCGAGCGGAGCTGGTCGGTCGCGTTCTCGAAGTCGCGCATGAACTGGTTGATGTTGTCCTCGGCGCGCGTGCCGTTGTAGGTGCTGCGGTCGAGCGCGTTGCCCATGTCCGCGCGGAAGCGGTCGGCGCCGTTCTCGACGCGGCGGATGATGGCGTCGAGCTGGCGGTCGCTGATGCGGTAGGCGGCGCCCGTCTGCGCCGGGCCGTTGTTACCGTAACCCGTGTTGCCGTAGCCTGAGCCCGTCTGCCGCGTCCAGTCCCACGTCACGTTGTAGACGCGCGCGAGCGCGTCGAGGTCGGCGCGCAGCGTCGTCCAGTCGTTCATGGCCTGCATGTCGAGCCGGTTGCGCATCATGAAGTCGTTCAGGAAAGCTGCCTGCCGCAGGACGTTCTCAACGTCCGCCGCGGCCGCGTTGCGCGAGTTGAAGCGCGAGCGCAGCGCGTCGGTCGCCGTCTCGAAGTTCTGCACGTAGCCGTTGAGCTGGTCTTCGGTGCTCGTCCCGTTCCAACGGCTGCGGTCAAGCGCCGTCGAGAAGCTCGAACGGAAGCCGTCGGCGTCGGTCTCGACGCGGCGCAGCGCGTTCTCAACCTGCCGGTCATTCATGCGATACGGGCGCTGCGTCTGTGCCTGCGCCGAAGCCAGCCCGAGGCCGAGCATGGCGACAACGAGCGCCAATGAGATCGTCTGTCTGATTCTATTCATCGCTCTTCCCTCCAAATGTTGCTTCACAATTCCGGATTCAGAAAGTTAGGCGAGGCGTTCACGCCGTCCGAAAGACAGCGCCGCCCCCTGCTCCACAGATGTACGGGGAGAAGCGTTGGAAACCGGTAGGACATACGCTTCGAGCAAGGATTCACCTGCCCTTCGTTAAGCAACCGCCGTGCCCCTGAACGCACGCTCAGTTACAACGAACAGGCAACATTTAGGCGGCTTTTCTGTACTGAACCTGACGCCGATGTTCGGGTAACGTACAACCTTCCGAGCCGTGTTATCCTTGCCGCACGGGAGGCTCAAAGCTTATGGACAACGGCGGGGCGAGGGCGGTCATCCACTCGGCAGGCGACGGTCTCTTCATAGGGATTTCGCCGGGCGGCCACGCGCAGGTCATCGAAACCGACAAAGAGCGCGCGAGCGCCGCGACGCCGTTGGAGATGCTTCTGCTCGCGCTCGGCGGCTGTACGGCCGTGGACGTGGTCTCGATCTTGAAGAAGAAGCGCGAGCAGGTGACGGCCTACCGCGTCGAGGTGAGCGGCACGCGGCGCGACGAGCACCCGCGGGCCTACACGCGCATGGAGGTGCGGCACATCGTGACGGGTAAGGGCGTTTCGGAGAAGGCGGTCGCGCAGGCCGTCGAGCTGTCCGAGACGAAGTATTGCAGCGTCGCCGCGACGCTCCGGCCCGGCGTCGAGATCGTGACGACCTTTGAAATCATCGAAGACGGCGAGTGACGGCGGGAGCAAAGAATCTCAAATTTGAAATTTCAAATTTCAAATCATTCAGGCATGGGTCTCAGTCGAAGGTTGAGAATGGCACTCTTCATCCAACAGTCTCTCGTCTGCGCGGCCTCGCTCCTGCTCGCGCTCTCGTGCGCGCGCGTCGAGCCGGCCGCGAGCAACAACACGAACAACGTCATCGCGGATTCGCCCGACGCGCCTTTGCTCTCGGCCGCGGAGCCCTTCGCGCTCGCGTCCGAAGACCAGACCGAGGACGCGCTCAACAACGTCCGCCGCGCCGACGAGACGGCGCGCGCGGACGGCGGCGGAGTACCGCAGCTCACGCCCGCCGAGCACATGCGGCGCGCGGCCATCTACCACAACAACCGCGCCTTCGAGGAGGCCCGCGCACACTGGCGCGCGCTCATCGAGCGCTACCCCACGGACGGCAACGTCCCCGCCGCGCACTTCGGCATCGGCCGCACGCTCTTTCAGGAGCGCCGCTACGAAGAGGCGCTGCCCGTCTTCCAACAGCTCGGCGACAGATACTCGACGACGCCCGCCGGGCGCGACGGCTTCTACTACGTCGCCGCGACCCTGCTGCGCCTCAACCGGCCCGGCGACGCCGCCGCGCGCTACGGCGAGTACGTCGAGCGCTTCCCCAACGGCGAGCGCGTCGAGAACGCCTACCTCAACATCATCGACTCGCTGCGCGAAGCGGGAAGGCCGGACGAAGCG
>CAXTSK010000487.1:0-900 GCA_964246655.1 uncultured Pyrinomonadaceae bacterium | reverse complement strand
CCCTTGGATCGACCGCACGCGCACGCGCTTTAAAGGGACGGCGTCTGATGTGGCCGCACTCTTCGCGCGCCTGCGCCTCGACGTTGCGCGCAACGACTGGGCTTCGGCGCTCCGCACGAGCGACGAGCTGAGCCGCACGACGCTGCCGAAAGCCTCGAACACGACGCCCTCCGAGGTCGCGTACCTGCGCGCCTTCAGCCTTGAGATGTCCGGGCGGCAGGACGAGGCCGTCAAGGCTTACCTGGGCATCGCGGACTCGGCCGCGTCGTACTACGGCTGGATGGCGAACGCGCGTTTGCAGAAGCTGGGTGGCGAGGCGAAGGCGGCGGCGGCGGCGCGCGCGGCACGCGTGGCGGCGGAGGTCAAACGTTCGGCGGGCGCCTTCCCGGCCCCTTACGCCGACGTGCTGGTGCGCGCGTCGAAGCAACAGAAGCTCGACCCACGCTTCGTGCTCTCCATCATGCGGCAGGAGAGCGGTTACCGACCGCGCGCCAAGTCGGCGGCGGGCGCGCGCGGGCTCCTTCAGATGACGCCCGACCAGGCGGCTAAGTACGCGCCCTCGGTCAAGCTCCAGAACGTGACCGAGGACGACCTCTTCAAGCCCGAGGTCAACATCGTGCTCGGCAGCGCCTATCTCGGCGAGCTGAACCGGACGTTCCCGAACCTGCCCGAGGCGGTCGCGGCCTCCTACAACGGCGGCGAGGACAACGTCGCGCGCTGGGTCGTCCGCGCCGTGCACAAAGACCCCGGCGTCTTCACCTCCGAGGTCGGCTTCAACGAGTCGAAGGACTACGTCAACCGCGTCATGGCTAACTACCGCGCCTACAAAATCCTCTACACCGAAGACCTCAAGCCGCGGCGTTAAGCCGAGAGATGAAGTGGGCGGCTGCTCTGTTGCGC
>CAXTSK010000486.1:0-4338 GCA_964246655.1 uncultured Pyrinomonadaceae bacterium | reverse complement strand
CAGTTCATCGTTCCGCGTTCAGACTTCCGTGTTCCCGATCCTGGCAACTCGCCGCGCGACACACGCACCCAATCGACTGCCGCGCGCGCTTGCGCAAAACAGCGGCGCCTGCGCATACTATCCGCGCACCGAGCGTGTTCGAGCGATGACCTTTTTCAACACTTTCCGGCACAAATCGACCAAAATCGCCTGCGCCCTCGTCGCCCTCCTACTCCTCTCGGCCGTCGCCCGCGCGCAGACGCAGGACGACTCCGACGTGGTGGTGACGACCAGCACGAACCTCGTCATCCTCAACGTCGGCGTCGCCGACCAGAAGGGGCGCGCCATCACCAACCTCGCGCAGTCCGACTTCAACGTCTACGAGGACGGCGTCCGCCAGTCGGTCGTCAGCTTCGAGCCTTCGACGGCGCCCTTCAGCCTCGTGCTGCTGCTCGACATGTCGGGCTCGACGCGGAACTTCCGGCCGACGCTCAAGCAGTCGGCCCTGCGCTTCATCGACGCGCTCAGCCCCGAAGACCGCATCGAGGTCGTCATCTTCAGCGACCAGATCAAGACGCTCCAGGGTTTCACCACCGACCGCCGCAAGATCGGCTTCGCCATCGAACAGGCAGACGGCCGCGGCAACACGAATCTCTACAAGGCGCTGCGCCGCTCGCTCGCAGATTTATCCAAGGAGGGCAAACGGCGTAAGGCTATCGTCGTCCTCAGCGACGGGCTCGACACCGAAGAGCGCAAACTCGACGGCTCGGCCACCGCCGAAGCCAAGACCGGCGACGAGGCCATCGCCACCGTCAAGCCCGACCAGAGCGCCGCGCTCCGCTCCGTGCTCGACTTGGCCGACCGGCTCGGCGTGACGGTCTACCCGCTCGCGTTGCCTTCGGCCGACCCGAAGAAGATGCTCCCGTTCACGCCGCCGCAGTCGGCCATCTACTCGGCCGCGCGCACGCGCATGCAGACGCTCGCCGACCGCACGGGCGGCCGCCTCCACGAGATACAGCGACTCGAAGACATGGGGCGGCTCTACGCCGAGGTCGCCGCCGAGATGCGCACGCTCTACAGCCTCGCCTACCAGTCCTCCAACGCGCGCCCGCGCGACGGCCAGTGGCGCGCGATCACCGTCGAAGTCACCCGCGCCGACGCCATCGCCCGCTCCCGCCCCGGCTACTACGCGCGCTGAAACCTCCGGCTTTTACGTCCTGATTTGACGCCGACACGCCCGCTTGACACCCTCGCGCCCGCCTTTTATATTCGTCCCATCTCTTCACAAGAGAACACACGCACCCGTAGCTCAGTTGGATAGAGCGTTTGACTACGAATCAAAAGGTCGCAAGTTCGAGTCTTGCCGGGTGCATCAAATTTCTTCGCTCAGAGGGCGGCTGTAACAGCTGCCTTTTTCCTCGCTAAGTTCACAGGCAAGCTTTAAGACCCGCCGCCACGGGAGAGGTCAAAACCGTGGCTGAATCCAACCCCACACAGAAACTGTGCTCCGGCTGTCGCGTCGTCAAACCAGTAGAAGAGTTCAACTTTAAGTACCGCGCCAAGGGCATACGTCACTCGTATTGTCGTGAATGCGGTAAGAGACTGACGAGGAGCCATTACAAGCGGAACAAGCAGTCTTACCTTGACCGCAATACGCGCGCCTACCAAAGGCACCGCGAGTTGATCCGGCAAATGAAGTCACGCCCCTGTGCCGACTGTGGCATTCAGTACCCTTACTACATCATGGACTTCGACCACCGCGACGGCGAGGAAAAGCTGTTCGAACTAAACTCCGTGGCTCGTATGACAATACTTGGGATAGCGAGAGAAATTCAGAAGTGCGACGTGGTCTGTGCCAACTGTCACCGGGAACGGACGCATCAGCGACTGCTTGCGGTATTGGGAGTGAAGAGTCAGAAGGCGCTTAAAAATTTTCCGCGCGGGTGATCCCCCGCCGCGCGGCTTTGCGCGTTAGAGGTTGGGGCGACTGCGGGGCAGCCCCTTGCAAATTGTATGGACTGTGGGAGGTCTCGATGAGGTTCATTCATACGTTCATACCCGTGACGGCTCTTTCATCTACCCTCGGGCAGTGTCATCCGCGCAGTCCGTTCGCCGCACGGCTCTCCTGACCCCCAGCAGGATTAGACAATCTCCCCGAACGTCGAAGGGGGCGAGTCAGTGCCGAAAGGCGAGACCCGCCCCCTTCGACGTTCTCAACCGGACGAGTGTGCGGATAAAAATCAGATGGCGGCGACGGGCGTGAACTTGTCTGCGAGGACGAGGCTGAGGGCGCCCATGAGGCTCGCCTCGTCGCCGATGGTCGAGGGCGTGAGGCGGGCGGCGGGCAGGTCGCGGCGGATGCTGCGCTTGACGGCGTCGTCGAGGATGCCGGAGACCAACTCCCACGCGCGCGTGATGGCCCCGCCGACGACGACGATCTCGGGGCTGAAGCCGACGATGAGGTTCGAGATGCCGCGTCCGAGGTAGCGCGCCGTCTCAATCAAAGCCTCGCGCGCCGCCCCCTCGCCGTCGAGCGCGCGGTCGATGAGCCGCGCGAAGCTCATCTGCCTCGCCTCCTCGTCCCCGACCAGAGCCGCGTAGCGCGCCACGGCCGCGCGCCCCGACGCGAACGCCTCCCAGCAGTCGTAGCCGCCGCAAGAGCAGGGCACGGGCGCGCGCTCGCCGATGACCATGTGACCGAACTCGCCGGCCGCGCCGCCCTCGCCGCGGTAGATCTGCCGGTCGAAGATGATGCCGGTGCCGACGCCCTCCGCGATGAAGACCATGATGAAGTCGCGCGCCTCCGAGACCTCCGCGCGCCCGAACCACAGCTCCGCGAGCGCGGCCGCGTTCGCGTCGTTGTCCACGGCCACCTTCAGGCCCGTCGCGACGCCGATGCGCCGGCCCACGTCGAGGTCGCGCCACTGGAAGTAAGGAACGTAGATGAGGCGGCCCGTCGAAGGATCGACGAGTCCGGGCAGGCTGACGCCGACGCCTTCGATCTTGCCCTGGCTCTTTCCGATGAGTCGCGTGGCGGCCGAGACGGCGCGGCGGATGGTCTCCTCGAAGTCTTGGTGCGTCTCGAAGACCTCGCGTTCGAGCACCGTGCCCGAGAGGTCGCACGAGGCGACGGTCGTGTGCGTCGGCGCGATGTCGATGCCGACCGCGGCGGCCCCGCTCGCGCGCAGGGCGAGGAGTTTCGGGCAGCGCCCGCCCGTCGAGGCCCCGGCGCCGATCTCCTCGATCAGTTCTTCGACTAAAAGTGAGTCCACGATTTCGGAGATGGTCGAGCGTTGGAGTGAGGTGCGGCGCGCGATCTCGGCGCGCGAGATGGGGCCGCGGTCGCGCACGTAGTTGAGCACGATCTGCCGGTTGATGGCGCGCATCGTGCCGAAGTGCGCCGTGTGTATCCGCTTGAGGTCGATCCTGCGCGTCATGGTAAAAACCGAGTGCTCAGTACTTCATCACCTTGATATTACTACGAAGCTGCGGCCGGCGTAGAGGCGGACGCCGCCTCTCGCGTCCGTCATCATGAGCGGGCGGGGGCGTTGGAGTCGGTCGTCGTTGCGCGCGCGCACGGAGAGCACGCGGCGGCCGCCCACGTCCATCACGTTCAGCCAGCCGTCCGAGCTGAACCCGAAGCCGTACGCGCCGGTCGGGAGCGGCGAGCCGCCGACACGGACGGGCGAGTCCGTGACGATGAAGCCCTGGTACTTCGCCTGCACGTCGCTCGAATAGCCCGAAGTGTCCACGAGCCCGGCCATCACGAAGCGCTTCGGCCCCAACTGCGCGGCGGCCGCGTTGCGCATCTGCGTCGCCGCGCTCTGCCCCTCGAAGTAGAAGCCCGGCGGGACGACGCGCTCCAACTCCGCGCCTTCGAGAATCCGCGGCCAGCCTCCTTGGGCGAGCGCGGCCGCAGGGAGCAGGAGCGGCAGGAGCAGCGCGGCCACGGTCAGAGTGGGGCCGAAGGCCGTACGTAGTCTGAGTCTGGGGAACATGATCTTCGTCACTCCTTGAGTCTTGTTCGGGAAGAACGTCTAAAGTTTGAGAACGCGGGAGGCGAGGATAGCAGAGGAGCGCCGCGCGGGCCATCGAAAAAGTTTCGCGGGCGCGCGAACATTTCGGTTGACGGCGGGCTGGCGTCTGTTTTAATCGTGGTGCACCGAAGTTCGCGCCGAAGCTTTCCCGTCTTTCAACATTGTCACTTGAGAGTTGCGTGAAGGGCGCTTAATCACAGAGATACAGAGACACAGCTTGAAACGAGATTCCGTTGAGCTGTGTCTCTGTGTCTCTATGGTTAACTAAATCCGAGTCATGAGTTGGACTCAGGCTGACACGACGCCAGCATGAACCAGGTTG
>CAXTSK010000485.1:0-4352 GCA_964246655.1 uncultured Pyrinomonadaceae bacterium | reverse complement strand
GACTGGAGATGGCTCCAGTCCCGCCGCTTTTCATTCTCCGCCGGAATAGCGGCCGCGCTACTGCTCGTTCTCGCTGTACATGTGCCAGAAGACGAGGAGGACGATGGCGGCGGCGACGCCTGCGCCGATGGCGATCTTGGCGCCGGTCGAAAGGTTGTTGCCCTTGATCTTGCCGACCTGCGGGTAGGCCACGGTCGTCGCCACGCCGGACTTGTTAGTGATGACGAAGCTCTCGGCGCCGAGTTCGCTGATGTAGCCTTCGTGCTTCGTCTTGTCGCGCAGTTCAACCTGCACGCGCGCGTCCTTGCCGGTGCCGAGCTTGGCGAGTTGCGAGCGCACCTTCTCGGCGCGCTTGGCCTCCTTCTCGGCGCTGGTCGCGGCGAAGGCGGGGACGACCGCGGCCTGCAAGAGCAGCGCTGTGAGTATGACGGAACAGACCTTCTTCAACATGATTACCTTCTCTCTCCTGTGTGATTTCAAATTGAGCACCGCGCCCTCAAGAAAGGGGACGCCGAAGTTGTCGGCGTCCCCTTTGCAAGGCCGGTGCCGGAGAGTTCCGGCTCACAAATGCGGGTTAAAGGGTCGGCATCTCCGCCGCCCGCCATCCCCGCGCGCAGGAAGAATGCGGCAGGTGTCGGGTGTCGGCGGCGCTCACGGCTTCGGCAGCTCGATGGGCTTGCCGGTCATGAGCGTGGGCGCGCCGACGCGGCGGAGCGCGTCGTTGAGTTGCGGCACGGCGTCGTTGAGGAAGGCGTTGACCTCGCCGATCTTCTCGTTGAACTCCTTCTGCAAATCTCCGTAAAGCTCGCGCGCGGCCGGCGTGGGCGCGGCGTTCGTCGAGTCGAGCGTGAAGAAGAGCCCGCCGATGCGGTCAACCAACTGCGCGCTACCCTCGAAGCCCAAGCCGCCCTCGGGCTGCGCGAGCCTGTTCTGCAACTCCTCGACGCGCTTCTTCTGCGCCGCGAGCCGGTCGGTCAAATCCTTCGGCGCGTCCGAGACGCCGAGCCTGTCCTTCACGGTGCGCTCGACGAACTCGATCTGCGACTTCAAGCTGTCGAGCGTGCGCAGCGCGTTGTTCGTCGCCGTCTGCATGTCGCGCAGGCGCAGCATCACGTCGAGCGTCTCTTTCAGGTCGGACGCCTGCACGCTGACCGTCGGGTCGAGCCGGACTTCGACCTTCCGTTCGTAAGTCTTGTCGCCGACCAGCAGGCGCACGGTGTAAGTTCCGGGCAAGACCTGCGGCCCGCGCGGCCCGCCGGTGAACTGCGTCTCCTCGTCGGTCGCAGGCCGTCGCACCTGCGCGCCGCCGTAGCGCAGATTCCAGTTGACGCGGTTCAAGCCCTGCTCCTTCGCCACGTTCTCGATCTCCGAGACCGTCTTGCCCGCGGCGTCGAGTATCTGGAACCTGACCTTCGTCTTCTCGTCCGGCTTCGCCTTCAGGTAGTAAGTGAGCAGCGCGCCGTAGGGCGGGTTCTGTCCGGCGAAAGCCTTCTCGGCGACGCCGTAGCGCGTCATACGCGTCGTGTGGCGCAGGGCCGGGCGCGGCTCGAACAGGTACGCGTCGGCGCGCGCGACCTCCGAAGTCATCTGCTGAATCGGCGTCGCGTCGTCGAGGATGTAGAGGCTGCGGCCGTGCGTGGCGATGATGAGGTCGTTGTCGCGCGGGTGGACGACGATGTCGTGGACGGCGACCTTCGGCAGGTTCTTCAAGGCCAGGCTTGTCCAGTTGCCGCCGCCCGTGTAGGAGACGTAGAGCCCAAGCTCAGTCCCGGCATAGATGAGCTGAGGGTTCTTCGGGTCTTCGCGCACGACCCAGACGTGCGCGCCCGCGGGCAGGTTCTCCGTGACGTTCTGGAAGGTGCGCCCGCCGTCCGTGGTCTTGTAGACGTAAGGCCGCCGGTCGTCCAACTGATGCCGGTCGAAGGCGACATAGACGCGGTCGGCCTCGACGCGCGAAGGCTCGATGTGCGAGACGGCGGAGAAGGCGCCCAAGGAAGGCACGCTCTTGATGAGGTTGCGCCAGTTCTTCCCGCCGTCGGTCGTCACTTGCAAGTTGCCGGCGGCGGTGCCGGCCCTTATGACCCCGGCGCGCAGAGGGCTTTCGGCGAGGCGGATGACGGTCGTGTGGAACTCGGCCCCGGTGTTCTCGTAGGCGACGGGGCCGCCCGCCGACTTCTGTTTCAACTTGTCGTTCGTCGTGAGGTCGGGGCTGATGGCCGCCCACGTCTTGCCGAAGTCGGTCGTCTTGAAGACGACGCTGCCGCCGAGGTAGACGGTGTTCTTGTCGTGCGGGCTCGGGACGATGGGCGAGTTCCAGTTGAAGCGATATTTGGCGACCTCGGCCGGGCCGCCGTCGTCGCCCATGTAAGGGACGACCAACTGCTGCTCGCGCGTGCGCATGTCCGTGCGGACGATGTTCCCGCCCTGCGACTCCGAGAGGTAGAGGTCGGGGTCGTCCGGGTGATTAAGCACGTAGAAGCCGTCGCCGAAACTTATCATCCGCCAGTCGTCGTTCTGGATGCCGACGGGCTCGCGCGTGCGGCTCGGCCCTGTCCAGGTGCCGTTGTCCTGCAAGCCGCCCATCACGTAGTAGAAGGGCTGACGGTTGTCTACGTGAATCTGGTAGAACTGCCCCCACGCCGCGTTGTTGACGTACTCCCAGTTCTCGCCGCCGTCGTAGGTGACGGTGGCGCCGCCGTCCTGTCCGGCCCAGAGGCGTTGCGGCTGCCGCTCGTCGATCCAGAGCGCGTGGAAGTCTATGTGCTGGCGCCCCGTGATGTTGCGGAAGTTGCGCCCGCCGTCCACCGACATGAAGAGTTGCGAGGCGACGGCGTAGACGCGGTTCTCGTTCGTCGGATCGACGCGGACGTGCGTGTAGTAGAAGCCGCGCGCGACGATGTTGGTCTGCTTCGAGACGTTGCGCCACGTCTCGCCGCGGTCGTCCGAGCGCCAGAGCGTCCCTTCCTTCGCTTCCGTGATGACGTAGACGACGTTGGGATTTGAATGAGCGACCGCGACGCCGATGCGGCCCATCGTCTTCGGCAAGCCGCCCTCCAACTTCTTCCACGTCCGCCCGCCGTCGATTGAACGAAACAGTCCGCCTTTATCATCACCCGACGTGTGCCCCCACGGCGTGCGCCGGAACTTCCACATCGCGGCGTAGACGACGTTCGGGTTCGAGGGGTCGATGTCCATGTCCGCGACGCCGTGCTCGGGGCCGAGGTACAGAGTCTTATTCCAGGTCTTCCCCGTCGGTCGTCATGAAGACGCCGCGCTCCTCGTTCGGGCCGTAGGCGTGCCCGAGCGCGCCGACGTAGACCACGTCGGGGTTGCGCGGGTGGATGAGAATCTTCGAGACGTGCAGAGAGTCGCGCAGGCCCATGTGCTGCCAGGTGCGCCCGCCGTCCGTGGACTTGTAGACGCCGTCGCCGTAAGAGACCGAGTTGCGCACGGCCGACTCGCCCGCGCCGAGCCAGATGACCTCGGGGTTGCCGGGCTCAAGCGCGATGTCGCCGATGGAGAGCGTGCCCTGCCGCTCGAAGAGCGGAGTCCAGCGCACGCCGCCGTTCGTCGTCTTAAACAACCCGCCCGAGGCGGTCGCCACGTAGACGACGTTCGGGTCACCCGCGACGCCCTCGATGTCGGCGACGCGCCCGCCCATGTTGGCCGGGCCGATGCTGCGCCACTCAAGGCGCTCGAAAGACTTCGTCTCGGTCGTCGCGTCCTCGGGGTGCTCGGGCGTCTGCGCGGTCTGCGGCGTCGCCTGCTGCTGCTGCGCCGCGGCCGTCCACGCGAGGCACAAAACGGCGAGGCACGCGAGCGCCGCGCGCTTGAGAAGACTGCGGGTCTCTGGCATGGGTTAAGACTCCGGGTAAGTGCGATTCGTTTAAGACGTGTGCCGAGAGGATAAACGACGACGACGACGCGCGTCCACACTTACCTCCGCGCGTCCGCGCTTGCGTCCCCGGCGGCGGTGCCCGAGAATAGCGACGCCTCTCGCCCACCAGAGCGCGCTCAACAGCGCGGCAGGCGTGCCGGGCCGCAAAAATTCCCGTTCCGAAGTAAGCCGTTAAAGCTGAAGTAAACCGTTGTAGAAGAAGTACCATGAGAAGAGTTGTCACAGTCCTCGCACTCGTCCTCCTGCTCACACTCGCGCTCCCGGCGGGGCTCGCCACGCGCAGTCTCTCGCAACCGCTGCTCACGCACGCCGCCGCGCAGCAGGCGCGTCTCGTCAACGGCGTCAAGACCGAAATGGTCGAGGGCCGCGAGGCCGCGGCGGGCCGCGCCATAGTCATGTTCCGCGGCACGAAGTCGGCTCGGGCGCGCGCGGCCGAGGCCGTGGCCGTCCCACG
>CAXTSK010000484.1:0-4380 GCA_964246655.1 uncultured Pyrinomonadaceae bacterium | reverse complement strand
GGGCCGCGTCGGCGCCCCCGACCGGCAGGCCGTAGCTGGCGTAGAGTGCGCGCGCCTCTTCGAGCGTGAAGGCGAGCGTCTCCTCTTCGAGTACGCAGAGCGTCTGCTTCGAGCGCATGCGCCAGAGCGGCGTCGGCGGCAGGCTCCGCCCCAGAAGGACGACGTGCGCCTCGGGCGGCAGCAGCGGCAGCCAGCGCCGGAAGAAGGGCACTATCCACTCCGCGTCGTAGACGAGATGCAGGTCGTCGATGACGACCAGCAGGGGCTCGTTCGACTCAAGCAGTTCATAGACGAGGTACTCGACCGCCAGCGGCACGTCGTCCACCGAGGCTTCGGGGCCGAGCCGTTCGAGCGTCTTCTCGCCGAAGCCCGGCCGCGCCCTCGCGAGGCTCGCGCAGAGGTGGCGCAGGAAGACGGACAGCTCGGAGTCGGGCGCGTCGAGCTTGTACCAAGCGACGCGGCGGCCCGAACGGCGCGCGAAGTCCGTGGCGAGCATCGTCTTGCCGGTGCCCGCGCGCCCGGCGACGATGGTCGAGTTGCAGCCCTCCATGCTCTCGCCGAGCGTCCGGAGCAGACGCTCGCGCGAGACGCGCGGGAGTTCGGCCGGGGCCGTAATCTTTTCCGGGATGACCTGCACCATGTGAGTTCCTCTGAGCTTTCTCGGTGAGGCGTTCAACGTTTCCACTCCAAGGCGAAATTTCCGACGGGCGGGGGCGTGCAAGCCCCCGACGCTAAAACCGTGGGGAATGTACGTCGGGGGACTTGAGGAATTCTTGAGGCCGGTTGGAAAAAAGTTCAGGAGGAGCTAAACCGTTGCAGGAACATCGTTTCTCCGAGGAGAGCACGCCCCGAGCCGCCGGGTTCGCTGGTTCTAACGCGCCTCCAACGTCATCTTCAACCCGTGCTTCGGGCGGAGCGAGAGGGCGGGGAGCACTTCGAGCTTGTGGTCGGGGGCGAGGCGGAGGCGGAAGCGTTGCGCGATGGTCGCGAGGATGAGCACGGCCTCCATCGTGGCGAAGTAGTTGCCGATGCAGAGGCGCGGGCCGCCGCCGAAGGGGAAGTAGGCGTATTTGGGTAGACGCGAAATTGCTTCTTCGCCCCAGCGCTCGGGGCGGAAAGTCAGAGGGTCGTTGAACCAGCGCGGGTCGCGCTGGACGACCCACTGGAAGCCGAAGACCTGCATCCCCTTCGCGACGCGGTAGCCGCCCACCTCGCACTCGCGCACGCACTCACGCCCCACGGCCCACGCGGGCGGGTAGAGGCGCATCGACTCCTTCACGACCCAGTCGGCGTAGCGCAGCCGCGGCAAGTCCTCGACCGTCGGCGCGCGCCCTTCCAACACTTCATCCAACTCCGCCGCGAGCTTCGCTTCCGCCTTCGGGTTCTGCGCGAGCAGATACCAGGACCACGTCAGCGCGAGCGCCGTCGTCTCGTGGCCCGCGAGGAAGATGGTCATCAGCTCGTCGCGGAGTTGTTTGTCCGTCATCCCGCTCCCGTCCTCGTCCTGCGCGGCGAGGAGCATCGAGAGCAGGTCGCCCGTGTCCTCGCCCGACGCGCGCCGCTCCTCGATGAGACGGTAGACGAAGCGGTCGATCTTGCGTACGTCGCGGTTGAAGCGCAGGTGCGCGGGCGTCGGCAGCCGGTTGTCCAGAATCCACTTGAGCGTCGCCTGCGCCGCGAAGGGTCGGACGAGACGGCCCAGCGCGTCGCCGATCTCGCGCGAGTCTTCCGACACGTCGGCGCTGAAGAGCGTCTGCGCGACGACGACCCGCGTGAGCGTCATCATCTCCTCGTGCGCGTCGAGCGTGCGGCCGTCGCGCCAGTTGGAGAGCATGCGGGAGGCCGTGGCGACCATCGTGCGGGCGTAAGCGTTGACGCGGTCGCGGTGGAAGGCGGGCTGCGCCAGCCGCCGCTGGCGGCGCCAGAAGTCGCCCTCGCTCGTCACCAGCCCGTTGCCGACGAGGCGTTGGAAGAAGGGCGAGCGTAAGCTGGCGGCCTTGATGAAGTTCTTGCTGCCGGAGGCGAGGATGTACTCGACGTGGTCGGGATGAAAGAGGAAGAGCGCCGGCACGTAGAGGAAGCGCGTCAGCACCACGTCGCCGAACTCGCGCGCGCAACGCTCGATGAACCCGAGCGAGTCGCTGTTGAACTCGCGCATGTTGCCCAGCACGCGCCCGCCGCGCGGCCCTTGGGGGATTGTCGCCGCGACCATGATGAACCTCAAGTAGGCAGTAGGCAGATGGCAGTAGGCAGTACGCTCCGCGTTTCGGACATTGAGGGTTCAATGCGCATCTGACGAAGAAAGGGTTTTCAACTGCCTACTGCCATCTGCCTACTGCCTACTGTATTTCGATAAACCCTTCGCCCATGAAGTGACACTGCCCGCCGACGCGGACGGCCGTGATGTCGTCGCCCCGGCGCTCGATGGTGATGCGGACGTAGCTGGGGCGGCCCATCTCGATGCCCTGCTCGCTGACGATCTCGGCCGAGGCGTCACCTGCGACCAGACCGTAGCGGACGAGGTAGCAGCCGAGCGGGCCGCTGGCCGCGCCGGTCGCGGGGTCTTCGGGGATGCCGAGCCCGGGCGCAAACATGCGGCTGTGGACGGTCGAGCCCGCGCCCTCGACCTCGCGCGTGAAGACGAAGACCTCGGGCGGGAAGCCGTGCTCGTCCGCGACGTGCTCTATCAAGTCCACACGAGGCCGCGCGCGCCGCGCCGCGTCGAGGCTGCGGAGCGGCACGTAGAGAAAGGGCACGCCGCACGAGACGACCTCGACGGGCAGGTCGGGCTCAAGGTCGGACTCTTCGAGCGAGAGCATCCGGGCGACGGCCTGACGGTCGTCAAGCCTCGTGCCGAAGGTGGGGAGCGGCTGGCTCATCTCGGCGAAGGAGGGCTCGCCGTTCTCGAACTCGACGCGGACGGGGACGGGGCCGACGCCCTCTTCGAAGACGATGTTGCTCTCCCTCTCACCCCTCGGGATGAGGTGTTCGCGCGCGAGGATGAAGGCGGTGCCGACCGTCGGGTGCCCGGCCATCGGCAGCTCGTTCCCCGGCGTAAAGATCCGCACGCGCCAGTCGTGCTTCGGGTTGTCGGGCGGCAGCACAAAGGTTGTCTCCGACAAATTGAACTCCTTCGCGACCGATTGCATCGTCACGTCGTCTACGCCGCGCCCGTTCGTGATAACCGCCAGAGGGTTCCCGCCGAACGCGCGATCCGTGAACACGTCAATAATGTGATAGTGGAGTCGTCGCATCAGTCTTTACTTATCCCATCAAGAGAGCGTCCGAAGTCTTCGATCAAATCCTTCTCGTCTTCGACGCCGACGGAGACGCGGATGAGGCTGTCGCTCAAGCCGCGCGCGCGGAGCTGTTCGGCCGTCATGTAGCCGCGCCACATGGCGGCAGGGTGGACGACGAGCGTCTCGTGGCCGCCGAGGCTCGCGGCGTTGGTGGCGAGGCGCAGGGACGCGATGAAGCGGTCGGCCGCCTCGTAGCCGCCGCGCAGCTCGGCCGAGAGCATCCCCGTGAAGCCCGACATCTGCGTGCTTGCCAGCTCGTGCTGCGGGTGCGATTCGAGCCCGGGGTAGTGCACGCGCTCGACCTCCGGGCGGCCTTCGAGGAAGCGCGCCAGCGCCAGCGCGTTCGAGTTGTGCCGCTCGACGCGCAGCGCGAGCGTGCGCAGGCCGCGCAGCAGCAGCCAGCCGTCGAAGGGGCTGAGTATGGAGCCCGCGAGCAGAGAAAAATTCCACGCGCGGTTGACGAACTCTTTGTTGGAGATGATGACGCCCGCCGTCACGTCCGAGTGTCCGCCGAGATACTTGGTCGCGCTGTGGACGACGCAGTCGAAGCCGAACTCAAGGGGTCGCTGGTTGACGGGCGTGGCGAAAGTGTTATCGACGATGGTCGTGACGCCCCGGCTCTTCCCCAACTCGGCGACAGCGCGGAGGTCTGTGATCTGCATGAGCGGGTTCGTCGGCGACTCGGCGTAGATGACGCGCGTGTTGGGGCGGACGGCCGCTTCGAACTGCTCGGTCTTCGTCTGGTCAACGATGGTGACCTCGACGCCGAAGTGCGCGGGCAGGTCTTCGAACAGAGTCATCGCGCCCGCGTAGTGGTTCGTCTGCGCGACGACGTGATCGCCGGTTTTCAAACTCGACATCAGCGCCGTGAAGATGGCGCCCATCCCCGAGGAGGTCAGCAGCGCCGACTCGCCGCCTTCGAGCGCGGCGATGGTGGCCTCGACCTCCTTGTGCGTCGGGTTGCCGTAGCGCGTGTAGAACTCGGCCGGGCGCACCGCGGATGCTATCTCGGCGAAGTGCTCGGACGAGTCGGCGGTAAAGGTCGTCGTCTGCCAGATGGGCGGCGTGCCGGCGCGCGTGG
>CAXTSK010000483.1:0-4415 GCA_964246655.1 uncultured Pyrinomonadaceae bacterium | reverse complement strand
GTTGTAGAAGATCAGGCCGCCGCAGCCGCAGCACTCGTACTGACCTTCGGCGGCCTGATCTTCTACAACACGAGCGTGCTGTACGCGAGCCACGCCCCCCCGAGCGGGCAGGAGTGGATGGCCGAGTACGAGCGCCGCTACGGGCGGTACGCGGGCGTCCCGCAGCCGCGGCCGACCGCCGTGAATCTCCACGTCGAAATCTACCCCGCGCAGCGGGCGGTGGAGATTCGCGGGACATATAACCTCGTGAACAGGAGCGAGACGACGATTGATTCGATCCACGTGGCGACCGCCCTCGGGGTCGAGACACGGGTGGTAGGCTTCGACCGCCCGGCGAGGCCCGAGCTGGTGGACGAGAAACTCGGCCACCGAATCTACTCTCTGGAGACGCCCCTCCGGCCCGGCGACTCGCTGAAGTTCGAGTTCGAGGTGCGCTACGATCCGCGCGGCTTCCCGAACTACGACATCGACGCGTCCGTGGTCCCGAACGGCACGTTCTTCGGGACCGAATGGCTCCCCGGCGTCGGTTATCAGAGGGGCCGCGAGGTCCGGGGCGTTGGGGATCGGCGGGCGCTCGGCCTGCCCCCGCGTCCGGAGATTCGTTCTCAAGACGACCCCGTGGCGCTCACGGACATCTCCTGGCTGGAGCCGATCATGTTCGAGGCCGTCGTGGGCACGGACGAGGGACAGGTCGCCGTGGCGCCCGGCACGCTGCGCCGGACGTGGACGCAGGACGGGCGCCGCTATTTTCACTACGCCACCGACGCGCCGATCTTGAACAACTACGCCTTCTTCTCCGCTGCCTACGCGGTGGAGGAGGGGCGTTGGAACGATGTCGAGATACAGATCTTCCACCACCCGGCGCACGCCCTGAACGTGAAGCGCATGATGCGCAGCATCCAGGCTTCGCTCGACTACCTGACCAAGCGGTTCGGTCCCTACCCGCACCGCCAGATTCGGTTCGTGGAGCACCCCGGCGGCAGGCGCACGCTGTACGCACACCCGATCAACATCCGGTACATGGAAGGGTTCTCCTTCATCAACCCGGAAGACGACCCGCGTGGCATCGACCTGCCGTTCGCGGTGGTCGCGCACGAGGTGTCGCACCAGTGGTGGGGCAACCAGCTCGTGCCGGCGCCGGTCGAAGGCGCGGCGCTGCTCAACGAGGGCCTGGCTTGGTACTCCGCGCTGGAGATCGTGGAGGCGAGCTACGGCCGCGAGCACCTCGACCGGCTCCTCGGCGCGTTCCGGGCCTCGTACCTAAGCCCGCGCGCGCGCGCCGGCCTCCCTCTGCTGCGGGCAAACGACAGATTCCTGTACTACCGCAAAGGCCCGCTCGCGATGTACGCGGTGCGAGAGTACATCGGCGCCGAGCGTGTGACCGCCGCGCTGCAACACCTGTTTGAGAAGCACGGCTCAAGAAAGCCCCCGCTGCCGACCACGCTCGACCTCTACAGGGAGCTTCAAGCGGTCACGCCCGAGGAGTTTCGGTATCTGCTCGTGGACCTGTTCGAGGCGAACACCTACTGGGAGCTTGCGGCGAAGCGGGTCGAGGCGGAGCGGGTCGGGACGGGCGAGTGGCGGGTGACGCTCGACGTGCGGGCGCGCAAGGTGGTGGTTGACGAGGAGGGCGTCGAGACGGAAGTCCCGATGGACGACCTCATCGAAGTCGGCGTGTTCGCGGCCGCGGGAGACGGGGGGCTCGGCGAGCCGCTGTACCTGCGGATGCACCGCATCCGCTCCGGCGAGCAGCGCATCACGCTGACGGTGTCGGGGGAGCCCGCCTGGGCTGGAATCGACCCGCGAAATCTGTTGATCGACGTGGAGGTCGGCGACAACCTCGCACATCTGGCAAAGGCCGACTGAAAGAAAGTCCATTCACGCCGGCCGCAGCGCGTCACTAAAGTGTGAGCCATTTGCAAAGTGGGATTGGCCGTGACTCAGATGCGTTCGATCTCTTCACCGGGCTCGACAAGGAGCGTGCGGAAGGAGGAGAGATAGACGAGGCCGGGCGCGGCGCCGCGTGGCTTGGAGACGAACTTGCGCTGCGTGTAGTTGACGGCGACCTTGGCGTCCTTGCGCGCCTGGCTGAAGTGCGCGGCGAGGCGCGCGGCCTCGACGAGCGTGCGGTGCGGGATCGTGTCGTCTTTACCGCGGGCGCGGACGACGACGTGCGAGCCGGGGTAGTCGGCCGCGTGCATCCACGTATCGTAGGAGCGCGCGACGCGGAAGGTCAGCTCGTCGTTCTCGCGCGCGCCGCGGCCCACGATGACCTCGTATCCGTCCGACGAGCGATAGCGTCTGAGCGTGCGGCCCTTCTCCGCCGAAGACTTCCTTGAGCCCTTCTCACGTTCGACGGCGCCGGGACGGCCGTCCCTGGCTCTTTCATCCATCTTCCCGCCGTCGAAGGTTGAAAGAGCCTCCTCGTCGCGCGCGGCGACTATCTGCTCAAGCGCATTCTGTTTCGCTTCGAGCGCATCTAATTTCGGCTCGACCTTCTCCAGCCGCTCAGTTATCTCGCGCGCCGCGCGCTTCGCCTTCGCGTAGCGCGCGAAGCGTCGCGCGGCCTCCTCCTGCAACGTCCGGTTCTCTTCAATCTCAAGCTCGATGGTCGGGGTGTCTTCCGCGTAGAAGTCGGTCACGCGCACCTTGCCGCCCGCGCGCACGGCCGTCCCGATGTTGGCGAGCAACAGGTCGCCCGCGCGCTTGTGCCCTTCGGCATCGCCATGCCCTGCGAGGTCGCGGCGCAGGTTGTCGCGCAGCTTCCGCAGGTTCGCAACCTGTTGCCGCAGGCGCGCGGCCGTCGCACCCGCGCGCACGTCGAAGGCACGCTCCGCTTCCTGACGAAGGTGATGACGGTCGAGCGCTTCGGAGAGGGAAGCGAAGCCCTCGCGCGGGATGTCCGGGCCGCCGCGCTTCGGCTTCTTCTCAACTTCAGGCTGCGCGGCGAGACTACGTTCGGGCGGGCTGTAGACTTCACCTTCGGTCTGACCCGCGCCGCGCGTGGGTCGCAGTGCGAGGCGGACGCGCCCGCGCTCGTCGAGCAGGAAGAGGTTTGCGGAGCGGCCCGTGAGCTGCGCGACGAGCGTCGCGTCATTCTCTTCGCCCACGGCGTCCGGCACGGAGAACTCGAAGCGCACGACGCGCTCGGCTTCGTCTTTCGTGAGCGCGCGCAGCCTCGCGCCGCCGAGCGCCTTGCGCAGGAAGAGCACGAAGGGCGCGGGCGCGAGCGAGGCACGCTCAAGCTCGCGCACCGTGCGCGCGATCATGTGCAGGCGCGGGCGCGCGGGGTCGGCCGAGAGCAGCAGATAACGGCCGTCGCCCGTGCGGAAGTCAACCGCGAGCGTGTTGCCGGAGAGTTGGAAGACCTTGCCCCACGGCCGCCCCAGGAGCGCGGGCCGCAGCTCTTCCAACACTTCGCCGATTAACTGCTCGTTCATCCGTGCACGCCTTAAGGAGGTTCGCGCAAAGGCTAACAGACTTCCGCGCGTTGACAAAAAAGGGAGGCGCGCCACGACGGCCGCGCCTCCCTCCGCATGTTGTTTCGAACTCTACTTCCTGACGACGACGGTGCCGGAGAGGATGTCGTGCACGGTGCGCCCCTCTGCGTCGAAGAGCGAGTAGAGAATCCCGAGGCACCCGGTCACAAGCGAGAGCATGTAGACGAGCGCGCGGCGCGCACACTGGCCCGTGGTCGGCACGCTGGCCTTGCGCGCGTCCACGGTGTGGAGCGAGCAGAGACGCATCCCCGGCGTGCGCCCGGCCAGCGCGACCGAGCACGTGTGGTAGAGGAACATCACGAGCGCCGCGATCAGCCCCATCGAGCCCGACACGCGCGGGTCGTTCCAGTTGCCGATGCTCAGCTCGATGGCCGCCGCGAAGGGCGCGCAGAGGAGGGCGACGGCGAGCAGGTCAACGAAGGCCGCGGCCATTCGCTTGAAGCGCGGCGCGCGGTCGTCGTACGTCAGCTCCTTCTCTTCGACCTTCGGCAGAAGCTCGATGCCCTGGCGCTCAAGCCAGAACTCGTCGAGCACGCCCGAGATGTGTCGCGGCTGGCGCGAAGCAGAGATCTCAGCCTCCGCTTCAACCGAAACGCTTGACTGCGGCGCAGCCTGCGCGACCTCCGACTTGATGACGGGCTCGGCTATGGCCTCGACCTCACGCGTCACCACGGTCTGAGTCGCGGGCGTTTGCGCGACGGCCGCGGGAGCCTCGATCTCTTCGGCGACAACCTTGGCGGCGGTCGGCTCGGCCTTGGCAACTGGCGGGGGCTCTGGCCTGGGCGTCGGCTTCGGCTGGACGACGACGAGGGGCGGCGGCGGGGGCGCGACGGGCTCGGGCACCTGCTGCACGAGCTGCTCCTCGACCACACGCGCGGCGGCGGTAGCGGCCTGCCCGCGGCCCGAGGCCGAACG
>CAXTSK010000482.1:0-4431 GCA_964246655.1 uncultured Pyrinomonadaceae bacterium | reverse complement strand
ACGCGGCGCAGGCGACGGCGAGCCCCGCGTAACGCTCGACGCACTCGCGCGCCGCGTAGAGCTTGTGGCGCTCAGACTCTTCTTCGAGCGCGCCTGCGTCGGCGAGCAGGTCTTCCACAGAGCGCAGGGCGTTGACGGCCGCGCGCTTCACCCCTTCGACGCGCCGCTCGTCCGGCGCCAGCGCACCGTCGGCGTTGGTCTCCTTAGTTCTTAGAGAAGCGAGCCGACGTAGCAGACGGGGCAGGGAGGTGAAGGGCCAGCCGAGCGCCGTGCCCGCGGCCTTGAAGAGCGAGGCTCCGACGCCCGCGCCGCCCGAGTGCTCCGAGAGGAATCGCGCGACGCCGAAGGGTGCCGCCGCCGCGAGGTAGATGATGAAGAGGTTGCTCAGGATCATCGCGTCCGCCAGAAGGGCAACGCATATGCCAACTCGCTGAATGCCTGGCGCGGGCGTGAGTTGTTTGAAGTTGTCGGCGAAACGCTTGGGATTTCGGCGGGTGTGGCGGTTTGGGGTCTCGTCCGATGGGTGTGAGGCGCGATGGTCGGTTTTGGCAAAGAGCGCGTGCACGGTCGCGGCTTCGCATTCTGCGAACGCTGTGACGTTTGTGTCGGTGCTGTTCGCAAAGAAGCCACGCGCGCACCTCGTCTGTCCGAGGCCGTTGCGGAACGCGGACGAAAAGGAGCGCGGCCGGTTCGGAATGGGGCGGGCAACAGATGCGTGCCGCCGCGCATCTGTTATGTTGCTCCCGCAAAAGCTTCCTGCAAAAACCTCGTGCAGGCGTGGCCGTCCGGCCCGAGATGTCAAAGTTTTATTGCGACGGTTTCACGACAAGCGGGTTGCGGCGTTCCTGTGTAATAACAGGGAGGTCGTGGCCCTTGATTTGCTCTTTGCTGTGGCGAGCCCGACGGGCAGGCGGTAACCGAACAAAAGGGAACTTTACGGCACGCTTGTTCGTCTTACACTGACACGAACACGCATTCGTAAAACGGAATAATCATCATGCAGAAGAAAACCCCGATCAAAGTCATCAAGCGCGACGAGAGGAATCGTCAGCAAAAATCCACGCCGGCCGAGCAGGTTGCCGAGCGCCCGTCCGCGAAGGAGGCCGCGCGCGACATGGTCGCCAACGTCTCGCAGTGGGTCAACGAGTTCCAGCAGAAGCGCCGCTCCGAGACAGCGCAGGCGCTCAAGACGCTGTTCTCCGACCCGACCCCGCAGACGAGCAAGGCTTAGAAACTCCCAGACGCTCCTGTCTCTCCTCAAGCCTCCGGCAAACGGGAAGCGCTCAAAGAAACAGTTCGAAGGCTCGACACGATTCAGGCGGTCGCGGCGGCAGGTTAAGCGCCCGGCCGCCTTCTGTCTTTATAAACGTTGACACGGGAGTCAGCCGGCCGTAGCATTCGCGGCAACGGCCTAATACTCGGAGGCTCCCGATGAAGAAGACAGGAACGAAGCGCGCGGGCAAGCGCGAGGAGCGCCCGCTCTTCGACACGACGCGCAAGCCCGTCGCCCCGCACGGACACCCACTCTCACGCGCCAAGCCTGAAGACCGCGCGCACCCCGCCGAGCGCAAGGCCAAGCACAAGCGACGGCCGGAGGGCGGCGAGTGAGTTCGGAGACGGGCCGCGCCTTCCTCGCAGAGGCGCGCAGGCACCTCAGAGAGGACTACCTGCCGAAGATCGAGCGCTGCCTTGAGCGCCTCACGGACGAGCAGGTCTGGTGGCGCGCGTCCGAGCGCTCGAACAGCGTCGGCAACCTTCTCTTACACCTCGAAGGCAACCTGCGACAGTGGGCCATCTGCGGCGTCGGCGGCGCCGCGGACGCGCGCGTGCGCGACCACGAGTTCGCCGAGCGCCGCATCGTGTCGCGCGAAGAACTGTCGAGTGCCCTACGCGCCGCGGTCGAGGAAGCGTGTGACGCGCTCGCGCGGCTCGACCCGGCGGCGCTCGTCGAGACGAGGCGCGTGCAGGGGCTCGACGTGACGCTCCTGACGGCAGTCTTCCACGCCGTCGAACACTTCTCGATGCACACCGGCCAGGTCATCCTCCTCACCAAGATGCTCGCCGACGAAGACCTCGCCTTCTACGACTTTTCAGAAGGCGTCCCGCGCGCGAATTGGGGGAGGTGAGTTTTCAGTTTTTAGTTTTCAGTTTTCAGTCCGAGCCGGTTTGCAAGGGCGCGCGGCGTCGGCCGGAAGGCAAAACTGAAAACTAAAAACTAAAAACTGAAAACTGAAATTTAGACTTTCAAATCTCGCGCGTTCGTGGTTAATATGTCGGGCGAGGTGAGCATTCCTTGATAGCCGGCCGGGGCCGCACCCGCGGAGTGATTCTTTAACATCCGCGCCGCCGCCGTCATCCAAAATTTCTGAGGAGGCTTCTGTTAATGACTTACACCGTGTGTGAACCGTGTGTGAACTGTCGCTACACGGACTGCGTGGTCGTCTGCCCCGTCGAGGCGTTCCACCTGGACGACAACGCAGTCTGGATCAACCCCGAGACCTGCATCGACTGCGACGCCTGCGTCCCCGAGTGCCCGGTCGAGGCCATCTTCGCCGAGGACAAGGTGCCCGAGGAGTGGCAGCACTACACGGCCATCAACGCCGAGAAGTCGCTGAGCGGCCTGCCGATCATCAGCGAGAAACTCGACCCGCTCTGTTAGTTCCCATGAAGAAGAGGCGTGGCGGACGTTGGCTCGGCGCCCTGGCCGGCCTCGCGGGGCTGACCGCGGGGGCGGTCGGGGCGGCGCTGCTGCTGCGGCGCAAGGGCGAGGCCGAGAGGAAGCAGTCGATCTACCCCGAGTACAACCGCCGCGAGACCGACCGCTGGGCGCGACCCGGGATGCCCGTCACCTTCCGCGCCGAGCTGATGCCCGGCCGCAGCCGCGCCGAGCGCACCTTCCGCGTCGCCGAAATCCTCCCGAGCGGACGTGTCACGCTCGAAGAGTTCACCGGCGACCACGCCGAGCCCGAGTTTGAGCCCATACGCTAAGGCGGCCCCGCGTGCTCTACGCCGGGCCGCCTTAGTCGTCTTCTTTTCTGAATCGTCCCGCCCTACCGCGTGAACTCCTCGCGCCCGACTGCGTAAATGATGACTTTCGTCCCGGCAATTTCCCACTCCCCATCCGGCCTCTCGCCGAGCCTCCCGGCGACGCGGATGGAGTTGACGTTGTCGGGGTCGATGAGGCTGATGACGCGCGTCTGGCCGAGCGTCGTGAACGCGTAGTTCGTCGAGGCGCGCGCGGCCTCGGTCGCGTAGCCGCGGCCCCAGAAACGGCGGCGCAGCGTCCAGCCGACTTCGAGCCCCGGCCAGCCCTCGGGACGCCAGCACCCGACGCGCCCGACCATCTCGCCGCTCGCCTTCTCCTCGACCGCCCACATCCCGTAGCCGCGCAGGTGCCAGTGGCCGAGTATCATCGCCATGTTGCGCCACGCTTCGGCGCGCGGCACGGGCTTGCCGCCGCCGAGGAAGCGCATCACCTCGGGGTCAGACACCATCTCGGCGTAGGCGTCCGTGTCCGACTCTTGGAACATGCGCAGGACGAGCCGTTCCGTCTCCAACATCTCTTTCACCATTCGTACTCGCGCCCCGGCTCCATCGCGGTGAGGCGCGGGACGCCGAGCGCTTCGAGTTCTTCGACGAGCTGACTGCGGAAGGAGGGCTTGAGGTGCACGGCGAGGATGTCCACGTCTTCGTGCGTGAGCTTGCCGAGTTCAGCCCCGAGCGTCTTGGGGGTGAGGTGGCCGGAGGCGTCGGCGAGTTTCTTGAAAGAGTTCGGGAACGAAGCCTCGATGAGCAGCGCGTCTAAGCGCGGCTCGCGGTTGACGACGCGCCAGAACTCCTCGGTCGCGGAGGTGTCGGAGCTGAATCCGATGGTGCGCTCGCCGTCGGAGAGGACGAGGCCGACGGTCGGGACGATGTGCGTGACAGCGACGGCCTTTACCGTCAGGTGTGCAACGCGGAACTCCTGGCCCTCGCGGAAGGGGACGAACTCCATGACGCGCGTGCGGCCGTTGTCGAAGTGGTGGAACGGTGGGTAGACCGTCCCGTTGAAGATGTCGCGCTCCAGCAGCCCGCAGACCACTTCTGTGGCGTGGACGCGCACGGGCTCTTCGAGGAAGCCGAAGAGGTCGTCGACGAAGATGGGGAGCGTCGCGACGTGATCCATGTGCGGATGCGTCACGATCACGTCGCGCACGCGCGCGCGCTCCTCGGCGCGGAGCCCGATGGCGATGCTCCCGGCGTCGATGGCGACGCGCCCGTCCACCACGAAGCAGCTCAGACGCTGCTCCGGCGAGACGCGCCCCTCGGGGTCAATCGTGCTCGGCAGGAGTTTGATCTTCACGAAGACTGAATGATGAATGATGAGTGATGAATGATGAATGAAAGACAGCGGGCTTTTCATTCATCATTCATCACTCATCATTCATCATT
>CAXTSK010000481.1:0-4435 GCA_964246655.1 uncultured Pyrinomonadaceae bacterium | reverse complement strand
CGCACGGCGAGCGTGCCGAGCGCGGCGGCGACGTAGCCACGCGCGCGGCTCAGAAAGGGTCGGCCCGCCGCGGGGCTCTCGGGCGTCTTGGGCGTGCGCGCGATCTCGGCGCTGACGCGCGCCCAGAGGTCGGGGGTGACTTCGAGCCCGCCGCGGTCGTAGCGCGCGTAAATCTCCTGCTCGAAGGAGAGCGCGTCGAGCGCCGCGGAGCAGTCGGCGCAGGCCGAAAGGTGCGCGCTGACCGAAGCGCTGGTCTGTCCTGTGACCTCGCCGTCGAAATACTCTTCGATCAACGGGAGGCAATCTTCACATCTCATCACTGCTCACCCCCAAGGTACGGGCCGATGCGCTTGCGCATCTCGGCGCGCGCGCGGTGCAAGTCTGTCTTGAGCTTGCCGACGGAGAAGCCCGTGATCTCCGCGATCTCTTCGTAGCTGCGCTGCTGCAAAACTTTCAAAGTGAAGACCGTCCGCTTGTCTTCGTCCAACTTCATCAACGCGGTCTGAATCACCCCGCTCAGTTCCTTGTCCAGCAACGCGCCGGAGGGCGTCCGCCCGTGGTCGCGCAGCTCGAAGGCCGGCTCGGCGTCCAGCTCGACGTTGCCCTCGTTGCGGCGGCGCGAGCGGAGTTGTTCGCGCGCGCAGTTCTTGGCGATGGCGAAGAGCCAGGTCGAGAGCTTCGTCTCCTCGCGCAAGCCGGAGAGGCCGCGGTAGGCGCGGACGAATGTCTCCTGCGCGAGGTCTTCGGCCAGCGCGCGGTCGCCGACCATGTCGTAGATGAAGCTGAGCACGGGGCGCGAGTAGCGGTCGAAGATGAGGCGGAAAGCCTCCTCGTCGCCGGCACGGACGCGCGCCACCAGTTGCTCCGTGCTGTTCATCAAGGCCCCAGCGTGCGCGCCCGGCTGCCCCAGCTCTAAACTCATTGTGCCCATTGCCAGCCGCTTCATGTCTAACACCGACAGTTAGTGGCAGACCCGCGCGGAAGGTTTCAGAAAAATAGTCGGGAGTCGGGGAAGTGGTGAAAAGCGAGGAAAAACGAGGGGAATCACGGGAATTCAGAGCGAATGAGCCCGCCGCCGTTGCGCTCGACCCATAAATTGTACTTGAGTTGAAGGTCTCGGACGACGAGCCGCAGGCGCTCGCGCTCCTTCTCGTCGCGGCAGGCTTCGAGGCGCGCGGTCGCCTCGTTCAGCTCCTTCACCACGACCGCCTCCTCGGGCAGCACGCCCGCGTTCTTGAGGAGGGCGTAGCCCGCCCGCTGCTCCTCGGGCGTGCTGAAGTAGGCGTCGAGGTTGACGGGCCGCCCCTCTCCTTCGAGGTCGTCGAACTCGCCCGCCTCCTGCGCCTCGCGTATCTTCTGCTCTACCAGCTTGTCGAACACTCTCGTCCCGACCTCCTTCGTCGGATTTTACACCCGCTTCGTCTTCCAACGCCCCTGACGGAAGAAGTACGCGCTCACCACCGCGAGCGTCGAGAAGGCGATGGCCGCCGAGAGGAAGACGCCGCGCGGCCCCAGCCCCAACGTGAAGGAGAGCACGTACGCGAGCGGAATCTCCCACAGCCAGAAGACGAAGACGTTGATGAGCGTCGGCGTCCGCGTGTCGCCCGCGCCGTTGAAGCTCTGCGTCAAAACCATCCCGTAGGCGTAGAAGAGGAAGCCGCACGCGATGATGCGCAGGCAGTCCACCCCGTACGCGTGCACCTCCTCGCCCGCGGCCGCGTGCGTGAAGATGCCGACGATGGGGCCGGCGAAGACGACGAAGACGAACCCGACGACGCCTAAGAAGATCATGTTGTAGAAGCCTGCGCGCCAGACGGCCTTCTCCGCGCGCTCCGGCTTCCCCGCCCCGAGCGACTGGCCGACGAGCGTCGCCGCCGCGTTCGACATCCCCCACGACGGCAGCAGCGCGAACATGATGACGCGCATCCCGATGATGTTGCCCGCCACGGCCGCGCTCCCGAAGCTTGAGACGATGCGCGTCAGAGCGATCCAGCTCGCCATGCCGACGAAGACCTGGAAGGTCGCCGTCCCCGACAGGCTCACGATCCGCCTGATGAGCGACGCGTCCAGACGGAAGTGACGGGCCGTGACGTGGATGCGCCCCCCGCCGCGCCAGAGCTTCGAGAAGGCGTAGAGCGCGCCCGTGCCGCGCCCGATGCTCGTCGCCACGGCCGCGCCCGTCATCCCGAGTTCGGGGAACGGCCCGAGCCCGAAGATGAGGCACGGCCCGAGCAGGATGTTGATGGCGTTGGCGAGCCACAGCACGCGCATTGCCACGGCCGCGTCGCCCGCCCCGCGGAAGGTGCCGTTGATGAGGAAGAGCATCATCACCGACACGTTGGCCCCGAGCATCACGCGCGTGAAGTTGCTCCCGACCGCGACGACCGATGCTTCGGCGCCCATCAGTTGGAGCAGGCGCGGCGCGAAGGCCACGCCGAGCGCGCCGAGCACGAGCGAGACTCCGAGGCCGAGCAGGATGACTTGCCCCGCCGTCTTCGCCGCGCCTTCGGGGTCGCGCTCGCCCGTGCGCCGCGCCACCATCGCCGTCGCGCCGATGCTCAAGCCGATGCCGAGCGTGTAGACGAGCACCATCATCGACTCGGTCAGGCCGACCGTCGCGACGGCCTCCTTCCCCAGCCGCCCGACGAAGTACACGTCGCACACGACGAAGAGGCTCTCCATCAGCATCTCTAAGACCATCGGGACGGAGAGCAGGAGGATGGCGCGGCCGATGGAGCCCTCGGTGTAGTCGTACTTCGGGTGCGCGCCGCGCACGGCCTCGCGCACGGCGGCGAAGAGCCCCGGTTCTTTCTGTTCGGGAGTTTGTTGGGGAACTTTCGTCGAGTCAGGCATCGGCGTCCGGCGTCTTTCTTCGGGAGCGAAGGAAAGGTTGCTAATCGAGTCGTGGCTTCGGGTCTTTCATCTTGCCACAGACCAACCGTCGAATCACCCTTTATACGACAAAAACCGGCCGCGCGGCCGAGTTTATTTTCGCGCGCGCGGGTTATACTTGGTGTGAAATTCAAACTCGCGGCGAAGGTCTTGGGGTAACGATGAGCACTGAACAGACGAGGGAGTCGGCGACGCTCGCCGGCGGTTGCTTCTGGTGTCTGGAGGCGGTCTACAAGGAGTTGCGCGGCGTCGAGCGCGTCGTCTCGGGCTACGCGGGCGGGCACATCCCGAACCCGACCTACCGCGCGGTCTGCGCCGGCACGACCGGCCACGCGGAGGTCGTGCAGATCACCTTCGACCCGAGCGTTGTTTCTTACAAAGAGCTGCTCGAAGTCTTCTTCACCATCCACGACCCGACGACCCTCAACCGTCAGGGCGCCGACGTGGGCACGCAGTACCGCTCGGCCGTCTTCTACCAAAGCCCCGAGCAGCGCGAGACGGCCGAGCAGGTCATCGCGGAGATGACGGCCGCAGGCGTGTGGGACTCGCCCATCGTGACGGAGGTCGTGCCCTTAGACACCTTCTACCCGGCCGAGGACTACCATCAAGACTACTTTGAGCGGAACCCCTCGCAGCCCTACTGCCGCGCCGTCGTCGCACCCAAGGTCTCGAAGTTCCGCAAGCACTTCCTCGAAAAGCTCAAAGCCTGAGCCAAGCTTTGCTCGCCGCGCGTCGATGGAGCAGATATAATCCGTGCAGAGAAACTCCGGGCAGTCCGCCAGCCGCTCCGGTTCGGCCTTAACAACAGAGGTGGTCGCGCTTTACTCCCGGGCGTCGATTGTCGGAAAGGCTTACCGAGGTGTACGACGAACAGTTAGAGAGATTCAAGGAGTTCATGCTGCGACAGCAGGCGGAATCCGCAGAGAGGGTTATCCAAATGGAAGACCTGCTCGTGCGCTTTGCGCAGGCGACGCGTGAGCGCCTCGCGGCCAATGACCGGTGGGCTCAAGAGATGGACGAAAAGTTCGCCGCGCTCGCGGACGCCCAAATCCGGACAGAGGATAGGGCGGCGTTGATGGACAGAGAGGCCAAGGAGAGGGCCGCGGAACTCGACAGGAAGATCGCTGCGCTTGTGGACGCGCAGATTCGGACGGAGGAGGAGGCAAGGAAGAGGGAAGAAGCCATGCGAAAGCTGGCCGCGACGGTTGACCAGCACATCGCTGACGGACATGGCGGGAGGGCCGAGGGTTAAAGCTCGCGCTCGACCGCCTCGCGCAGCTCGCGGAAGAGGCGTGCGAGGTCTTCGGTGCGGTAGTTGGCGTTGAGGCCGCTCGGGTTGGGGAGCACCCAGACCGTGGCGGCCTCCAACTTTTCCGCCTGCCTTCCCACACCCGCCTTCGGGCGCGCGAAGGCCGCGCGGTAAGCGCCGACGCCGAGCACGGCGAGGAAGCGCGGCCGGTACCTCTTCACCTTCGCGCGCAGGAGCCGGCCGCCGCGTTCGAACTCTTCCGGGGCTGTACACGGCGGCCGTGGGGCACCACTT
>CAXTSK010000480.1:2569-4437 GCA_964246655.1 uncultured Pyrinomonadaceae bacterium | reverse complement strand
CCCCGGAAGGCACCGGCGGGATGGTGCAGTCATAGAAGCCAGTTTTCAGTTTTCATTTTTTTTTTTTTATGAGGCGGCCCCCCGGGGGGGGCGGTAGTCGCGGGCCTCGACCGCCTCGGCTCGCCCGACTTCCTGCCGAAGTCGCAGCGCACGAATCAATTTCAGTGGACTGACAACGTCAGCCTCACCTACGGCGCGCACCAGTTGAAGTTCGGCGGCGACGTGCGCGGGCCGCTGCGCAACATCTACCTCGACGTGCCTTCTCTGCGCGGCACGCTCAACTTCGACGGCAACCGCACCGGCCTCGGGCTCGCCGACTTCCTGCTCGGCTACCCCTCGGGCGCGCAGCTCTCGAACCCGCAGGTGGTGGACTCGCGCATGAAGATGTTCTCGGGCTTCGTCCAGGACGACTGGAAGGCCAACCGGCGGCTGACGGTGAACCTCGGCCTGCGCTACGACTACGCGACGTGGCCGTACGAGGGGCGCGACCGCCTGACGAACTTCAACCCCGAGACCGGCCAGGTCTTCACGCCCGCCAACTCGCCGTTCGGCCGCGGCCTGATTAAGCCCGACCGGAACAACTTCGCGCCGCGCGTCGGGCTCGCCTACCAGCTCAACGACGCGACGGTCGTGCGCAGCGGCTACGGCCGCTTCTACCAGCTCTTCGAGCGCGCGGGCAGCGAAGACCAGCTCTCGCTGAACCTGCCCTGGCTCGTCCAGAACAACGTGACGGCCGCCAACAACAACTCGACGGCCAACAACATCCGCCTGCGCACCGGCTTCAACCTTTCGCTCAACCCGGCCTCGGTCAACCCGCAGCTCGTGCGCCTGCGCGCCGTCAACCCCGAGGCGGTCATGCCGAGCATCGACCAGTGGAACATCGGCGTCCAACGCCTCCTCCCCGGCAACCTCGTCGCGACGGCCGACTACGTCGGGACGAAGGGCACGCACCTCTCGGTGCTGCGCAACCTGAACCAGCAGCTCATCAACGCGGCGGGCGTCGGCACCGGCGTCATCCCCTTCCCCGGCCTCGGCCCCATCGAGTACCGCGACAACGTCGGCAACTCGAACTACCACGGCGGCGAGCTGACCTTGGAGAAGCGCTTCAGCCGCGGCTTCTCTTTCCGCACGGCCTACACCTATTCGAAGTCCATCGACTATGCGCAGGAGCACTTGGCGGCGGGCGGCACGGGCAGCTTCACGCAGAACGCGCGCGACCTGAGCGAGCGGCGCGGCCCGAGCGACTTCGACGTGAAGCACCGCTTCGTCGGCAGCTACATCTGGGAGCTGCCCTTCGGCAAGGGTCGCAGCTACCTGAACGGCGGCCCGCTCGCACACGTCCTCGGCGGCTGGCGCCTAAGCGGACTGGCGAACGTGCGCTCAGGGCGGCCCTTCACCATCGCGGCCAACGGCAACAGCACGGCCCTCGGCGGCGCGCGCGGCGGCGGCCTGGTGGGCGCCTTCGCCGACTGCCTCCGCGACGGCTCACTCGACTCCGACGAGCGCACCATCGACCGCTGGTTCGACCCGACGGCCTACGTCTCGCCCACGCCCGCGCGGGTCGGCACCTGCGGCCGCAACACCGTGCGCGGCCCGAACCTGACGAACTTCGACGCGTCGCTGGCGCGCACGTTCGACTACTTCGGCGAGGACAGAGACCTGGAGTTCCGCTGGGAGGTCTTCAACGTCTTCAACACGCCGCAGTTCGGCCTACCCGACCGCAACGTCTCGGGCACGGCCGCCGGCCGCATCTCGACGCTCGCCGGCGACCCGCGCGTGATGCAGTTCGCGCTGAAGTTCAACTTCTGAGGGGGTGTTGGGGGTTTTGTTGGCGGGGTTTTGGTAATAGCCGCGCGGGCCCCACACCC
>CAXTSK010000480.1:0-2559 GCA_964246655.1 uncultured Pyrinomonadaceae bacterium | reverse complement strand
TTGGGTATAAGAAGCTGTTCTTCCCCAACACCTAAAACCCAACACCCAACACCCTCCCGAAGGGAGTTCCTATGACAGTCTCAACACACACGGACAGCGGCAAGCGGCCCGAACAGTTCCGCAACTACAAGGCCGAGGCGCGCGCGTGCGTGAAGGATTTCTACCGGCTCAACCACACGCTCCAGACTTTGGACACGGTGCTTGAGAAGAAGCGGCAGTACCTCACGCTCGACCGCGCCGAGATGGGCGCGTGGGAGGCGATGGAGCACTTGAACGCGCTCGTGGACGACAGCGACCCCGACATCGACGTGCCGCAGATCGAGCACAACCTCCAGACGGCCGAGTCGATCCGCGCCGCGGGCCACCCGCGCTGGTTCATCCTCGCCGGACTCATTCACGACCTCGGCAAGGTGCTCTGCCTCTTCGGCGAGCCGCAGTGGGCCGTCGTCGGCGACACCTTCCCCGTCGGCTGCCGGTTCGACGAGCGCGTCGTCTACCACGAGTTCTTCGCCGGCAACCCCGACGCGAAGAACCCGCTCTACCGGACGCCCTGCGGCATCTACGAAGAGGGCTGCGGGCTCGACAAAGTTCACTTCTCCTGGGGGCACGACGAGTACCTCTACCACGTCGTCAAGGACTACCTCCCCGAAGAAGCGCTCTACATGATCCGCTACCACTCGGCCTACGCCGTCCACCGCGAGCGCGCCTACGGGCACCTCATGAGCGAACACGACCGCGAGCTGTTCCGCTGGGTGCGCGCCTTCAACCCCCACGACCTCTACTCCAAGGCGGCCGAGCGCCCCGACGTTAACGCGCTCAAACCCTTCTACGAAGACCTCGTCGCCGAATTCTTCCCGGCCAAACTTCGCTGGTGAATCGGGCATCGTAAGCAACATGAAGAGGCTGACGTTCGTCCTCGTCGCTCTGGCCGCCGCTTCGTCGGCGGCCTTCTGCGTTCTGTGCGCGCCGAAGGTCGAGGCGGGGCGCGCGGGCGTGCGGCTCGTCACGCGCGAAGTGTCGCTCGGGCGCGTGCAGGCGGGCGAGTTGAAGGAGACGCGTGCCGTCTCGCGCGACCGCAGGCACGTCGCCTTCGTGGCGAAGGTCGAGGGCGGCGAGGCGGCCTACGTTGACGGCGTCGCGGGCAAGACCTACCCCTCGGTTGCCAACGACCCTTTGAGCGAGGCGGGCACCGTTCACCCCTTCACCTTCAGCCGCGACGGCGCGCACGTGGCCTACGTCGCTCAACTCTCGAATGCCGAGCGGGCGCGCGGGCCGCGCCGCGTCGTCTTGGACGGCAAGGAGGGGCCGCTCTTCGACTACGTCTGGTCGGGCGGCTTAGGCTTCAGCGACGACGGCAAGCACTTCCGCTACACGGCCGAGCGCGGCGGCAAACGCTTCGTCGTCGTGGACGGCGTCGAGTATGGCCCGTACGAGCGCGTCAGCACTCCGGCCTTCAGGGACTACAAAGACCGCGGCTTCGTCGTCGGCTTCGACGCGGAGCGCGACGGCCGTCAACTCTTCGTCGTCAACGGCAAGGAGTACGCGGCCGACGACGTGAAGGGTCGCGAGCTGTTCTTCGGCGAGCAGGCGCGCGAGGTCGTGCGCGAGGGCAAGCACTTCGTCGTGTGGGAGGGCAAAGAGGTCGGGCCGTTCGACGAGCAGATAGGGACATTCCTTCACACCACGCCGCGCGACGGCGGCCTGTTGGTTGTGTTCGAGGGGAAGCGCGGCGAGAAGCAGATCGCGGTCGTGGACGGCGTCGTCGGCGAGCCCTACGACTACGTCGGCGAAATCTACGTGAGCCCCGGCGCGGCGCACACGCTCTACCCCGCGCGCCGCGGCGACGACTCGTTCGTCGTCTTCGACGGCAAGGAGGGGCCGAAGTACTCCAACATCGAAATCGACTACGGCGGGAAGCCCTTCAGCCCCGACGGCCGGCACTACGCCTACGCGGCCTTCCGCGAGGCCGGCCCCGACTCGGAAAAGTTCCTCGTCGTCGCGGACGGCAAGGAGGGGAAGCCCTACGACTACGTCACGTCCGTCACCTACACGCCCGACGGCGCGCACCTCCTCTACCTCGCCTACGACCGTGCGCGCGGGAAGTCCTTTCTCGTGCGCGACGGCGAGGAGGTCGCCGCCTACGAACAGATGCCCGACTCAAGCGGCATCCGCTTCGGCCCCGACGGCAAGCGCATGTACTTTCGCCTGCGGAAGGAGGAGGGCGGCAAGGACGGCGTGGTCGTGGACGGCCGCGCCTACTCTTACGACGACATCAAGGACGTTGAGTTCAGCCCCGACGGCCGCCGCCTCGTCTTCAAGGCGCAACGCGGGCGCGGCTGGGTGATGGTCTCGGACGGCGTGGAGTCTGAGACTTACGAGCCCGACGGCGAGAAGGGCGAGGTCACTTGGAGCCGCGACGGCCGTCTCGCCTTCGGCAAGGAGGGTGGGCGCTTGGCCTACGTCGTGCGCAAGGGCGGGAAGGAGTTCGTCGTGCTGGACGGCGCGGCGGGCCCGGCGTACGACGCGGTCGCCAACCTCGACTTCACGCCCGACGTAGGC
>CAXTSK010000479.1:252-4437 GCA_964246655.1 uncultured Pyrinomonadaceae bacterium | reverse complement strand
GTACTGCGTCAGCACAATCGCGCCCACGAGCGCGACGGCGAAGGCGAGCAGGCCGGCAAGTTTCTTCATCTTCGTTCCCTTCTTCTAACCCGCTTTGTATACGCGCGCGCAGGGCTCACGGTTCAACCGGAACGCTGAATGATGCACTGAATACAGCTTGCATTATAGTTCATACTTCAGCGTTCATCCTTTCAATCCTCTCCGCCGCGAGCGCGAGGCCCATGATGAGGTAGAAGACCATGACCACCTCGGAGTCGCCGAAGTTATAATGCACGAGCCCCGCGGAGAGGAAGCCGACGAGCCCGCCCAGGGCGCCGAGCACCAGCCCGCGCACGACCCAGTCGTCCCCGATCCCGCCGCGCGCCAGACGCCACAGCATCCGCCCGTAGACGAAAAGCCACGCCGCCCAGACGAGCAGCGCCGGCACGCCGCGCTCGAAGGCTATCTGCAAAGGCGTCGAGTGCAGATGACCCCAGGGCTGTCTCCCCTGGTCGAACATGCCCCACTCGCGCCAGCGCCGCTTGAGCGAGTCCATCCCCGTGCCAACGAGCAGGTGGCGCGGCTTGCTGACGAGGATGCGCGCCCCTTCCTGCCAGACCATCAACCGCCAGGAGGTCGAGCCCTCCGTCGGGTCGATGAAGCCGACCTGCCGCTTCTGCTGAAGGACGAGGAGCCCCGCCAGCGCGAGCGGCAGGGCGAGCGCCACCGTCCAGAGAAGCGTCCGCCGGCTCGCCACGACGAGCGCCATGGTGACCGCCGACGCGAGCAGCCCCGCCCACGACGCGCGAGTAACCGTGAGAATCAGCGCGAGCATCATCCCCGCCAGCGCGACTCCCAACACGAGCCCTTTCAAGCTCAACTTGCGCCGCATGCTGAGCAGCATCCCGAGCGCCAGCGAGGCGATGAGTTGCAAGACCTCCGCGTAGGTCTGGTACTGGCCGTAGAACCCGCTCGCGCGCTCGTCGCGCCCCTTCGACCAGTCGAGGATGCCGAGCCGCGCCTCGGGCGTCGCCCCTTGCGGCAGCCCCGCGCGTGCGACGTTGGCGTCGGGCGTCGCCTCCGCGCGGTAAACGCGCACGCACGCCGTCCGCTCGTCCCAACGGCACGAGACCTTCCCGTCTGGGAAGCGCAGCACGCGCTCGCGCGGCGCGGGCCTTTCCGTCTCAATCGCGCCGACGACCTCGGCCGGGCTCCCCACTCCGGCGCCGTCCACCGAGAGAATCGTGTCGCCCTCGACGAAGCCCACGGCGCGCAGAGGACTGTCGGCCGCCAACGCCCGCAGCTTCACGCCGCGGCCACGCGCGTAAGTAGAGAACGTGTGCACGAGCCCGAGCGCGCACGAGACGACGAGCGTGAGCGCGAGCGCCCGCAGCACGCGCGTGCTCCGGACGTTCTGCGACGCGACGTAGACGACCGTGAACAGGCTCGCCGCGCGCAGCTTGCCGATGGAGACTTCGGGGTTGTAAGACGTGAGCGCGGTCAGGAAGGTCAGGACGAAGAAGCCGAAGAGCCAAGGGTCTACCGGCGTGCGGAAGAGCGCGGGGCGCGGCCGAACGCACAGCCGCAAGACCCAGAAGAGCATCGCCAAAAGCCAAGCCGTCTGCGTTCCCGCAATCGAGTGCGGCGCGGCCGTCGCGTAGAGGAAGAGGCACCCGACCGTCGCGCGCTCAAGCCACAAAGGGAGTGATGAGTGATGAGTGATGAGTGATGAGTGGGATGCTGCGATGGGTTGTTCCTTCACTGAACCTGCATCTCTGCTGCCGGCGACTGACTCATCACTCATCACTTATCACTCATCACTTCTTCAATACGCCTCGCCGCGCAGCAGAACCGGGAGCGTGCGGAGCATGATCTTGAGGTCGAGCCAGAGCGACCAGTTCTCGATGTAGAAGAGGTCGAGCCTGACCATCTCGTCGAACGAGAGGCGGTTGCGACCCGACACCTGCCACAAGCCCGTCATCCCCGGCTTCATGTCGAGCCGCTTGCGGTGCCACAGCGCGTACGCCTCGACCTCGTAAGGGATCGGCGGCCGCGGCCCGACCAGACTCATGTCGCCGCGCAGGACGTTCAGGAGTTGCGGCAGCTCGTCCAGACTCGTGCGCCGTAGCCAGCGGCCCGTGCGCGTCACGCGCGGGTCGTCGTGCAGCTTGTAGACGGGGCGGAGGCTGTCGCCGAGGTTCGTCTCGGGTCGGCCTTCGATGTATTGGCGCTGGAACTCGCGGTGGATGCGGTCGTCGGCGCCCGTCCGCATCGTGCGGAACTTGAGGAAGAGGAAGATGCGCCCGTCCATGCCGACGCGCTCCTGACGGTAGAGCACAGGCCCCTTCGAGTCGAGCTTGATGAGCAAGGCCATCAAGACCCACAGCGGCGAGAGCAGGACGAGTGCGAGCGTCGCGACGACGATGTCGAAGGCTCGCTTGAAGAGGCGCGCGCCCTGCCCGAGCGGCTCGCGGAAGAGCGTGATGACGGGCAGCACGCCGATCTGGTCAACCTCGGTTTTGCGCGGCAGGCAGTTGAAGAGCGAGGGCGCGACGCGGAACTCGACGCCGCGGCGCCCTACCCGCATCATTACCTCGAAGAGCATGTCGCCCGAGAGGGTCGTGTCCGTGATGATGACCTCGTTGGCGCCCGTCTCGCGGATGGCGTCGGTCAGACTGCTCAAGTCTGCGACGACGGGCACGCCCTCGAACAATTCGTCGAGCGGCGCATCTTTACCTGGTTCCGTCTCGACCACGCCGATGACCCTGTAGCCCAGCTCGCGCCGCGCGCGCATCTCGCGCACGCACAGCGCAGCCTCCGCGCCGCGGCCGACGACGAGCGTCGGGATGAGGTTCACCTCGCGCCTGCGGACTGCGCTCTGCGCGGCGCGCGTGGCAAGACGTAAGACTGTGTAGGCCGCGAGCGCGAGCGCGAAGTCGAGGACGAAGACGCCGCGCGCGTAGGAGAAGGCGCGGAACTCGAACCCGCCGCGGTAGAGGAACGCCCACGCCACGATGAGCAGCGACCCGACGACCGACGCGCGGAAGACGCGCACGCACTCGTCGAGGTAAGAGAACTCGCCGCGCATGCGGTAGAGATCGTAGTAAGCGTTCGACACGAGCCGCACCAGCACGACGAACCACAGCAGCGCCGCGTACGGCTCGAAGAGTCTCTCCCACGCGAACCCGCGCGTGAGGCTGAAGCCCGCGAGCAGCCCGCCGCCCTCGCGCACGACGTACGCGGCGGAGAAGCACGCGACGGCCACGAGCGCGTCCGTCAAGACCAGCGCCGACTTCACCAAAGGGACGACCCACCCCGGCGCACGACGCGGCGCGCGCACCGCGCCCGGACTTACTTTTACCTTCTCTTTGAGTTCTGCCCTCATCAGTTAAGAATCAACTCGGCCACCTCGGCGCGCACGCCCGACTTGCGGCGCGCGTTCGTCGCGCCCTTCTTCTCGACGCGCAAGGCTTCAACGTCTTCGCGCGAGGCGATGCGCTTGAGGCGGCCTTCGCGAACGAGTTGCTCGTCGAGTGCGGCCCAGCGTCCCGCGTAGACGGTCGCGGCGGGGACGCCGAGCGCGGCGGCCTCGCGGTTCATCGTTCCGCCCGCGCTCACCACGAGGTCTGCGGCGGCGACCAGGTTCGCGCCGTCGAGCGCCTCACGCGGGGCGAAGAGGTTGTCTCCGTGAAAGCGCGAGACGATCTCTTCGCGCTGCGCGTCGGAGCGCGCGAGCAGGACGACCTTGACGTTTGACGCGGCCAGCAGCCGCTTGAGCAGCTCGCCGAACAGCTTGTTCTCGAAACGGTGGTAGAGCGCCTCGCGCGCCGGGGGTCGGACGACGACCAGCGTGTGCCGACTCACGTCAATCCCGAACCTCTTCATCAAAGACCCGCCGAACTCCGGGTCTGGCTCAAAGTCCGCGAGGTAAACGTCCTCTTTGATTCCTCGATAACGCCGAACCTGACGTGGGTTCGCGCCGAACCTTCGCAAAGCCTCCTCGGGGAACGACTTGGGCACGACCACGCGCGATGCCAGGCGAAACGCGAGGTGGTTCGCGGGCTGATGCTCGTAGTCCATCAAGGTCACCGCGCGCAGACCCAGCGCGCGCGCCGCGAGCACCTGCGAGTAAGAGTTGTGACTGACGGCGAGCCCTACCCCACGCCCGCGCGCCCAACGCGCCAGAGCCCACGCGCGCCCCACAAG
>CAXTSK010000479.1:0-216 GCA_964246655.1 uncultured Pyrinomonadaceae bacterium | reverse complement strand
CCGACTTCGGGGTGCAGCCCCGCGGCCTCGGCCAGCTCGACCGTCTGCGCGAACTCCCTCGCCGTCACCAAGACCTTGTGCCCGCGCGCCCTGAACTCGCCCGCCAGCGCGCGGAAGAAAGGCACGTGCGGCGAGTTCGCAAGGTCGATCCAGATGTTCATAGTGAGCAGTGGGGGGTGGGCCGGTCCCAATTGTTGGGTTTAAGGGTGGGGCGCG
>CAXTSK010000478.1:0-4449 GCA_964246655.1 uncultured Pyrinomonadaceae bacterium | reverse complement strand
CCGCGCGGGCGGCGCGCTCTCGCGCCCCTTCTACCCCGACGGGCTGAACCCGAACCCGGCCGGCCCCTTCAGCCGCGAGATCACGGAGTGGAGCGTCTTCAACGACGGCTTGCAGCTCGACCTCATCAAGACGAACCTGCTCGCGGCCCTCGGCGGCTCGAACGTTAACTGCACTTCGATACCGAACCTGCCGAACGGCCTCCAAATCTTCCCGGGCAGCGTGCCGCTCTACAAGAACGGCGAGTTGGTCGGCGCCATCGGCATCAGCGGCGACGGCGTAGACCAGGACGACCTCATCGCCGCGGCCGGCGCCAACGGCTACGAGCCGCCCGCCGCCATCCGCGCCGACCAAATCATCGTCCGCGGCACCCGCCTCCCGTTCTTAAAGTTCCCGCGCAGCCCGAACCTTTGACCCGCTAGACTTTTCATCCCTCATCTTTTAATCTCAATCGTTCGTCAGACGTGCGCGAAAGTGGCGGAATCGGCAGACGCACCAGACTTAGGATCTGGCGCCGCAAGGCGTGGGGGTTCGAGTCCCCCCTTTCGCATTGGGATTCATTAAAAGTGAAATCAATTAAGGAAGGACGCCCGCGCTCTCGGTGGCCTTTGAAGCCGGAGAGAGTCGGCGGGATTCGTGTTTATGAAGACTGAAATCAGCGAAGTCTCCCAGACGCGCAAGGAGATTAAGATCGAGATCGAGGCCGCGGACGTGCGGGCGGAGTTCGAGCGCGTGACGCAGGAGTACGCGCGCGCCGTGACGGTGCCGGGCTTCCGCAAGGGGCACGCGCCCGTCACAGTCGTCCGCACGCGCTATAAGAAGGACATCCAGGGCGACGTGCTCAAGCGGCTCGTGCCCGAGGCCGTCGAGCAGGCCATCGAAGAGAGCGGCCTTCAGGTCATCGGCCAGCCCGACGTGCACCTCGACAACGAGAACCTCGACAAGTTCGGACAGGAGTCGATCACGCTCCACGCCCACGTCGAGGTCATGCCCGAATTATCGCTCGGCGAGTACAAGGGCATCGAGGCCGCGCGCCGCACGCGACCCGTGACGGACGAAGAGATCGAGCGCGTCATCGAGAACCTGCGTGAAGCCTCCGCCTCGCTCCAACCCGTCGAAGACCGCGCCGCGCAGGATGGCGACACCGTGACCGCGGACATCCAGGGTCGCTACGTCGAGCTGCCCGAGGAGGAAGGCATCAACGTCGAGGAGGTGGACATCGTGCTCGGCGGCGAGGGCGTGCTCCCCGACTTCACCGAGCAACTGACCGGCGTCCGCCCCGACGAGGCGAAGACCTTCACGGTCGTCTACCCCGCCGACTTCAACGCGCAGGGGCTCGCGGGCAAGACCATCGAGTACACCGCCACCGTCACGTCCGTCCGCCGCAAGGAGGTGCCCGCGCTCGACGACGACTGGGTCAAGAGCCTCGGCGAGGAGGAGGTCGAGACCGTCGAAGCCTTGCGCGCGCGCGTCCGCGAGAACCTGACGAAGAGCGTCGAGCAGGAGTCCGAGCACCGCCTGCGCGACGAAGTCCTCGGCCAACTCATCGAGCGCCACCGCTTCGAGGTGCCCGAGACCATCGTCTCGTACCAGGCGAATCAAATCCTCCAGTCGATGATCCGCGACATGATCTCGCGCGGCGCCGACCCGCGCACGCAGGACATCAACTGGGAGGCCATGCGCGACCTCGTCCGCGAGCGCGCGGGCGACGACGTGCGCGGCTCGATGCTCCTCGAACGCGTCGCCGAGGCCGAGAATATCGAGGTCACGCAGGAGGAGATCGACGCCGAAATCGAGTCCATCGCGGAAGGGCAAAGGCAGTCGGTTGAGCAGGTGCGGGCCGCCTTGACAAAGCAGGGGGGCGAACGTAGCATCGCCGACAGATTGCGCAACCGCAAGGCGCTCGACTTCCTCGTCCAACACGCGCAGGTGCGCGAAGAAGAGTGGCGCGAAGAAGAGCCCGCTGAAAGTCAGCCGGAAGAGGCGGCCGCGGGCGAAGAGCAGGCGGCCGGCGCCGAGGGCAGTTAAGCCCCGCGGCCGGGGCGTAAGTTCAAAACCAGGAGATTTGAAATTTCAAATGCGAGTTTGGAGTTTCAGGTCTCCGGTTTTATTTTGAGAGAAAAGCAGTACGGGAGTTCAAAGATGAGTCAGTACATTCCCAACCCGACGGTCTTCGAGCAGACGCCGCGCGGCGAGCGCTACTCGGATGTCTACTCGCGCCTCCTGCGCGACAACATCGTCTTCCTCGGCACGCCGATTGACGACACGGTCGCGAACCTCATCATCGCGCAGTTGCTCTTCCTCGAAGCGGAAGACCCGGAGAAGGACATCAACCTTTATATCAACTCGCCCGGCGGGTCGATCACGGCCGGCATGGCGATCTACGACACGATGCAGTTCATCCGCCCCGACGTGGTGACGATCTGTCTCGGCCAGTGCGCGTCGATGGGCGCGCTGCTCTTAACGTCGGGCGCGAAGGGCAAACGGTTCGCGCTGCCGAACTCGCGCATCCTCATCCACCAGCCGTCGATTTCGGGCGGCATCGGCGGGCAGGCCAGCGACATCAAGATTCAGGCCGAGGAGATCATCCGCATGCGCGAGCTGACCTCCAACATCATCGCCAAGCACACGGGCCAGCCCTTCGACCAGGTCGAGCGCGACGTGGAGCGCGACCGCATCATGTCGGCGACGCAGGCCAAGGAGTACGGCCTCATCGACGAGGTCATCACGCACCGCCAGTAACGCACGACGGTCTCGCGCCAAGCCCCGCGCGGACTGTTCACGAAAAGGCGCGGGCGGGAGACTCTCGCCGTCTCCCGCCCGACGTACTTACGGACACGGCAACGTACGCGGGCGCCGACGCCTTCGTCCTCTGACGTTCTCAGGTGCGCGTCCGCGCCCGTTCTGTGATACATTAACGATTGTGGAGTCCGGCCGACACCAAAGCGCGCCGGGCGTTGACATCCCCCGCGTAATCGTCTAGAAGACTTGCGGCGCGTTGCACCAGCAACCGACGCGCCCTGAACCCCTCAGGTTTCACACAGGAAGAGTAAGTCCGCCCTCTAAACAATTATGGTACGCCGAACTGACGACACGTTGCGCTGCTCCTTCTGCGGCAAGTCGCAGAACGAAGTCAAGAAGTTGATCGCCGGCCCCACGGTGTATATCTGCAACGAGTGCATCGACATCTGCAACGAGATCATCACCGACGACCAGCAGGCCGAGGCCGTCGCGTCCAGACCGCCCCTCCCCAAGCCCGCCGAGATCAAGTCCTTCCTCGACGAGTACGTCATCGGGCAGGAGGAGACGAAGAAGCGCTTGGCCGTCGCCGTCTACCAGCACTACAAGCGCATCGAGATCGCGCGCCGCCGCTCGGAAGTCGAGATCCAGAAGTCGAACATCCTCCTCATCGGCCCGACGGGCACGGGCAAGACCTTGCTCGCGCAGACGCTCGCGCGGATGCTGTCAGTCCCCTTCACCATCGTGGACGCGACGACGCTCACGGAGGCGGGCTACGTCGGCGAGGACGTGGAGAACATCATCCTCAAGCTCCTCCAAGCCGCGAACGGCGACGTGGAGCGCGCGCAGCAGGGCATCATCTACATCGACGAGGTCGATAAGATCTGCCGCAAGGACGAGAACCCTTCCATCACGCGCGACGTGTCAGGCGAGGGCGTCCAGCAGGCGCTCCTGAAGATTCTCGAAGGCACCGTCGCCAACGTCCCGCCGCAGGGCGGGCGCAAGCACCCGCATCAGGAGTTCTTCCCCGTCGATACGACGAACATTCTCTTCATCTGCGGCGGCGCCTTCGTCGGGCTTGAGAAGGTGGTCGAGCGTCGGATGCGCAACAAGTCGCTCGGCTTCCACGCGCAGGTCAAGTCCGCGGGCAACCGCTACACCGAGGCGCTCTCCTCCGTCCAGCCCGAAGACCTCGTCAAGTACGGCCTCATCCCCGAGTTCGTCGGCCGCCTCCCCGTCACCGGCGCGCTGCACGAGTTGGACGAGGCGGCGCTGATGCGCATCCTGACCGAGCCGAAGAACGCGCTCATCAAGCAGTACCAGAAGAAGTTCGAGTACGACAACGTCAAGCTCCGCTTCACCGAAGACGCCCTGAAGGCCATCGCGCACCAGGCGGTCGAGCGCAAGGTCGGCGCGCGCGGCCTGATGATGATTATGGAGGAGTTGCTGCTCGACGCGATGTACACGCTGCCCTCACAAAAGCGCGTCAAGGAGTTCGCCATCACGCGCGAGATGGTCGAGCGCCGCCGCGCCGTCCCCGGCGAGATTCTCACCGGCGTGGACGAAGCCGCGTAACCGAAGGCAAACGGCAAACTGCCACAGGCAGAAGGGGGATGAGAGGCACGCGGCTTCTCATCCCCTTTAACTTTTGACCCACTCGACGAGACCTCCGCTTTAAACTCTGTACACGCGCCCGCCGAATGTTTTAGACT
>CAXTSK010000477.1:0-4456 GCA_964246655.1 uncultured Pyrinomonadaceae bacterium | reverse complement strand
TCGCGCCGCTCGCCACCTCCCTGCGCGCGACGCTGACGACGACCTCGGCCAACTTCCCGCGCACCGTCAACCTCTTTACGAACGCCTCGGGGCAGTTCCCGTTCGAGTCGAGCCAGACCACCTTCGGCGCGCGCCTCGACCACAACTTCAGCGAGCGCGACTCGGCCTACATACGCTTCAGCGTCAACGACTCGACCTTCGAGAACCAGGCGGCGGGCGCGCTGACGGCCGTCTCGCGCGGGCGCACGCTCGACTCTCTGAACGGCGGCGTGCTCGTCTCCGAGAACCACCAGTTCGGCGCGGCCACCTTCAACGAGCTGAAGTTGCAGTGGCGCTATCTGGACTTCGACGTGATTCCGAACGACGCGGTCGGCCCCGAGTTCAACATCGAGGGCTTCGGCTTCTTCAACCGCGACATCTTCCTGCCCTCGCACACGCTCCAGCGCGACTACGACATCATCGACAACGTCTCGCACGTCACGGGCGGCCACACCTTCAAGTTCGGCGGCTCGTTCCAGGCGGCGGACGTTTCATCCGGCAACGAGACCTTCTTCGGCGGCCGGTTCAACTTCGGCGCGGCCATCCCGCTCGCCAACCTCATCCCGGCCGCGACGCTCACCTCCCTGCGCGCGTTCCTGACGGCGAACAACCCGGCGCTGCTCGTGAACGTGAACACGCCGATTAACGCCTTGCAGGCTTTCAACCTCAACTTGCCCATCGTCTACCAGCAGGGTTTCGGGAGCCCGGAGGTCAACTCGTTCACCTACCGCTACGCGCTCTATGGGCAGGATACTTGGAAGGTGCGGCCGAACCTGACGCTCAACTACGGCCTGCGCTACTCGATCAGCGACGAGCCGTTCTACATGCCGCTCGACACCGACGACTTCCAGCCGCGCGCGGGCTTCTCGTGGTCTCCCTTCGCGGGCAACAAGACGGTCATCCGCGGCGGCGCCGGCATCTTCACCGGCTACACGATCTACTCGGTGGCGAACGTCACCAAGACGCTGAGCGGCCTGCCCGGCGATCCGATCAACATCGTGCTCTCGACGGCCACCTCGGCCCCGCTCGGCGTCCCGGCCTCGACCACCATCTACGGGACGCTGCTCGCGCAGGGCGTCATCGGCACGCGCACCATTCAAGCCTCCGACCTCACGCAGTTCGGCATCACGCCCCGCCCCGGGGCGCCGCTCGAAGTGCGCTTCATCGCCGAGCCGCACTACGAGACGCCGACCACCTACCAGGCGAGCACGAGCGTGCAACAGGACGTAGGCCGGGGCATCTCGCTGGAGGTGAGCTACCTCTTCACGCGCGGGCTCCACCTGACGCGCAACCGCGACATCAACCAGTTCAAGAAGACGGGCTTCAACCCGACCTTCGGCATCCCCTGCTTCGTCCGCTTCGCTGCCACGACCGTGACCTCGCCCACCACCTGCCTCGGCACGGTCACCGACTTCCGCAACCCGCTCCGCTTCCAGGACAACATCTACGAGTCGTCGGCCAACTCCTTCTACCACGCGGCGACGGTCTCCGTGCAGCGCCGCTTCGCCAACCACTTCAGCCTCAACGCGCACTACACCTTCTCGAAGTCCATCGACGAGGTGACGGACTTCAACAGCGACTGGTCGGCGCAAGACCCGCTGAACCTGCGGCAAGACCGCGCGGTCTCGGCCTTCGACCAGCGCCACCGCGCGGTCTTCAGCGGCGTCTTCGCGAGCCCCTTCGACGGCGACTCGGCCGCGGATAAAATCTTCGGCGACTGGGTCTTCTCGCCCATCTTCATCGCGGGCTCGGGCCGCCCGTTCAACCTGCTCCTGGGCTTCGACGCCAACAACGACGGCCGCTCGCAGTCCGACCGCCCCTTCGCCACCGGCCGCAACACCGGCCTGGGCGAGCCCTTCTACAGCTTCGACGCGCGGCTCGCGCGCCGCTTCCACTTCGACGAGGACAAGTTCCTTGAGCTGACGTTCGAGGGCTTCAACCTCTTCAACCGGACGAACCTCGCGGGCATCAACAACGTCGTCGGCGGCCTGCCGCTCGCCCAGTTGGGGACGCTCGCGTCCACGCGCGCGCGCGGCAACCGCAACGTCGCGCCGACCCTGCCACTCGGCTTCACCTCGGCCGCCAACCCGCGGCAGTTGCAGTTCGGCGTCCGCTTCAACTTTTAAGAGTTAGACACAGAGGCACAGAGACACAGCTTTGAAGACATAGGTCAACAGGCTGTGTCTCTGTGTCTCTGTGGTTAACTTATTCTCTGCTACACTCGACTCACATGCCGCCGCCGACCGTAGAGTTCAAACGCCGCCTCCGCTGGGCCGATGCGGACGCAGCCGGCCGCCTGCACTTCCCGCGCATCTTCGAGATAGTCGAGGAGGCCGAGGGCGAGCTGTTGCGCGGCGTCGGCCGACCGCTCGACCTGCACGAGCGCACCTACGACTTCCCGCGCGTCCACGTCGAATGCGAGTTCAAGCGCATCATCGCGCTCGACGCGCCGTTCCGTCTGCTCTTCACCGTCGGCAAGCTCGGCCGCACCTCGATACGCTACGACTACAAGGTCTTCGACGCCTCCGAACAGCTCGCGATTGAGGGCACGATGACCGTCGTCGTTATGCAGCACGGCCGCCCCGTCGAGATACCGGCGTCCCTGCGCGCCGCTTTAGAAGGATGAAGGACGACGTTCAGACAACAGCACCTTCATCCTTCAACATTTCATTCAAGGAGTCAGTCGATGCAAAGCGTCAGGTTTCATGAGTTCGGCAACCCGGCCGAGGTTTTGAAGATTGAGGAGATTGATAAGCCCGAGCCGGGCGCGGGTCAGGTCTTGGTGAAGATGCGCGCGCGCGCCATCAACCCGTCCGACCTGCTCACGGTGCGCGGCCTCTACGGCTCTCTGCCCGTGCCGCCCGCGACGCCCGGGCTCGAAGGCATGGGCGAGGTCGCCGAACTCGGCGAGGGCGTCTCGCACCTGCGCGCGGGCCAGCGCGTCATCCCGCTCGGCGTCGCCGGGACGTGGCAGGAGTTCGTCGTCGCGCCGGCCGCGCAACTCATCCCCGTGCCCGACGCGGTCAGCGACCAGACGGCCGCGCAGTTCGTCGTGAACCCTTTGTCGGCCTGGATTATGACCGTCGAAGAACTCGCCTTGCAGCCCGGCGAGTGGCTCTTGCAGACCGCCGCCGGCTCCACGCTCGGCCGCGTCGTCTTGCAGATCGCGAAGCAGCGCGACTTCAAGACCATCAACGTCGTGCGCCGCCGCGAGCAGGCCGAAGAGCTGAAGGCTCTCGGCGCCGACGCCTGCATCTGCACCGACGAGGAGAACATCGCCGAACGTGTTAAGGAGATAACCGGCAAGGAAGGATTGCGGAAGGCCATCGACGCGGTCGGCGGCGAGACCGGCGCGGCCGTGGTGAGCGCGCTCGGGCGCGGCGGCGTGATGCTCGTCTACGGCCTGCTCTCGGGCGAGCCGATGCCGATTGATGGCGGACGGATGATCTTCACCTCCGCGACGGTGCGCGGCTTCTGGCTCGGCGAGTGGATGCGCTCGGCCCCGCCCGAACGCCAGCAGGCCGTCACCGGCCAGATGCTCCGCGCGATGGCGTCGAGCGAGATCGTCCCGCCCGTCGAGGCCGAATACCCGCTCTCCGAAATCCTCGCCGCCGTCACGCACTCCGAGCGCCCTGGCCGCAGCGGCAAAGTTCTGTTGGTGAGCAAGTAAACATTAGTCAGTAGACAAACCAAAGCGGCGCGTCTTGGTCATTAGCCAGACGCGCCGCCTGTCTTTCTACTGACTACTGCCTACTTCCCTACTCCCACCGAATAATCCCGCGCGCGCCTTCGCCCCCGGCGAGCGCGGCAAGCGCGTCGTTGATGTCCGCGAGGTCGTATGTGCGCGTGGCGAGTTCGGTGAGCTTAAGCTTCCCTTCGCGGTAGAGTTCGACCAGGCGCGCGACATCTCTCGAAGGCCGGCCGGAGCCGTAGAGCGAGCCGACGAGGCGCTTCTCCTGCATGACGAAGGGGAAGAGCGGGAACGAGGCGAGCGCGTCGAGCCGGGCGAGTCCGGTCAGGACGACGGTGCCGCCCTTGCGCGCCAACTGAAGCGCCTGCGCGAGCGTGGCCGGCGCGCCGACCGTGTCGAAGACGTAGTCGGCGCCGCGGCCGTCGGTCAACTCCTTCACCTGCTCGACTACCTTCTCCCCCGACGCTTCGACCACGTCGGTCGCGCCGAACTCGCGCGCGAGGCGAAGCGGCTCGCCCCGCGTATCGAGCGCGACGACGCGCTCGCACCCCGCGAGCCTCGCGCCCTGCACGACGTTAAGGCCGACGCCGCCCACGCCGATGACGGCGACCTTCGAGCCCGCCCCCGGCCGCGCCGCGTTCAGAACAGCGCCGACGCCCGTCACGACCGCGCACCCGAGCGTCGCCAGCGCCTCGAACGGCACGTCTTCGGCGACCGGTATCACGC
>CAXTSK010000476.1:0-4457 GCA_964246655.1 uncultured Pyrinomonadaceae bacterium | reverse complement strand
GACCTTCGAACGGCGCGTGCGCCCGGTGCGCGGCGTAGGTCGAGGTCGGCGCGTAGACCGGGCGCGGCGCGGGCGGCCTTCTCAGCTGCCGCACGAGTTGATGATAGAGGAAGCGCCGCGCACGGCGCGTGTGCCGGAAGAGGCCGAGCACAAGGAGCGCGACCAAAGCGACGACAGACCAACGCAGCGCCGCGACCGTCCAGCGCCGCACGCGCCCGCCGTAGACCTCGCCGAACAACTCCCACGCCTGCCCGACGCGCAACTCGGCGCGCTTGAACTTCAGGCGTTCGCGCTCGACGCCCGTTAACCGTTTCGGCTTCGGCGGCGCGGGCCACGCCGGCTCACCCGAGACCGTGCGCGTCGAAGGCTTCCAGGCGCCCGCGGCGGGCAGGCGGTAGTCCGGGTACTCGCGCCGCAGGTCTGCGAGCGTGACGAGGCGCTGGCCCGCGTGCAGGCCGCGCTCGTCGTACATCGCGCGCCAGTAGCCGTTGAAGTTCGAGAGTCGCTGGTGGCAGAGGACGGCCGTGTAGAGCGAGTCGCGCGCGGCGCGCGTGCGCGGGTAGAGGCGCACCACTTCGAGGTAGAGCGTGAGCGCACGCGCCGCCCCCTCGTGCTCCTGCACGTACTCCCAGACCTTCTGCGCCTCGGCGGGCGCGCGGTAGCTCGACTCGCCGAGCGAGCCGATCATCTCGGCGCGCATGCCTCGCCACGCCGCGGGGTTGTAGAAGAGCAGCTCGCCCTCGTAGAGGTAGCTCGCCAGTTGGTACATTGCCTCGGCCTTCGCCTCGTCGCCGCGCGCGCGGTCAACGTCGGCCTGCAAGCGTTCGAGGTCGGAGAGCGTTTGCATGTCGCGCATGAGCCAGTCGGCGTAGACGCGCGTGTCGTGCCCGGCCGGAGCCGCCTCGTCCGCCGCGGGCGGGGCGTCGGGTTCGCCGTCGGCTTCGCCGTCATCGTTCCAGAAGTCGTGGCGAAAATTCATCTTCGGGTGTGGCGGCCCTGAGTCGGCGGAAGAGTCGTAGTAGTGATAGCTGTTGCTCGAAAGGTAGTAGCCGTCCACGTTGGTGTGCACGCGCGAGAAGGCGGCGCGCGCCTCCGCGTAGCGCCCGGCGCGCATGAAGCGGAGCCCCGACGCGTAGAGCAGTTCGTCGCGCCGCGGCGAGTCTTCGTGGCGCGCGACGAAGTCGGCCAACTGGTCGGGCGTCAACAGCACGTCCACGAAGTAGGTCACGTCCGGGTCGTAGCCGAGCTGTAGGTACTGTTCGAGCGCGCCCGCGAGGTCGCCCGCGTCCTCTGCCGCGACCGCCGACAGCTCGCCCGCGCGGCGCGCGAGTTCTGATCCGGGCGACTCAGACCTCGCCCGCCCGAGCGAGACGCGCGCGGAGACGTAATCCTTCAGTCGATACTCGGCCACGCCCTCCGCCCAGTGCGCGCGCGCAAGCTCCTCGCCGCTCAAGCCTGAGGCGAGTGCGCGCAGCGCCGCGTCGAGCGCGGGCTTCGGCTGTCCGAGTTCGAGCTGCGCGCTCGCGAGCCTGACGAGGAACGCGCCGCCGACGCGCGCACGCGGGTAACGCGTGACCATGCGCGAGGCGAAGTCGGCCGCGCGCCGCATCTCCGCGCGCGCGGCGTTCACGCGCAGCGTCGTCGAGCGCTGCTCGCGCCTGCGCTCACACTCGTCCTCGTACGGCCCCGAATCGCATTGCTCCTCTTCGTCCTCGCCGGGGACGCGCAGGTCGTCGCCCGCGGCGTAGTTGTAGACGTTGTGGTAGGCGTAGGCGAGCGCCGCCTCGGGCTCGTCCTCAAGGTCGCGCTCCAGAGCGTCGAGGTCGGCCTTGCCTGCGCGGTAGCGCACGAGCCTGAGCGAGAGCGCGGCCCGCGCGCGCCCGAACGCGTCCCGTTCGTCGCCGAGCATGCGGTAGTACCACGCGAGCGCGCCGGCCGTGTCGCCCACGCGGTAGTCGAGGTAGGCGAGCCAGCCGCGCGCGTCCGAGGCGTAGCGGCCGCGCGGGTAGTCTTTGAGTAGCTGTGTGAAGTTCTTACGCGCGCGCGTCCAGCCTTCGTCGCGGCACTCGGGCTCGCGGCAGGGGTCTTCGGAGGTGGCCGTCTCGCCGGGCAGGTAGACGCCGCTCGACTCCAACGCCAGCTTGCCCGCCATGAAGAGCGCGGCCTCGCGCTTCTCGCCGCGCGGGTGGAGGCGTGCGACCGACTCGAAGGCTTCGAGCGCGTCGCCCTTCACGCCCGCGCGGTAGACGCCGGCGGCGCGCAGGTACGCGACGTTGTCGGCGAGGTTCGGGTCGTGCGCGAGAGCCGCGAGTCGGGCTTCGACCTGCTCGTCCCACTTGCTCATCCCCGCGGCGCGCTCGGCATTTTTACGCACGGCGCTCGCCTGCTCCTCGGACGGCTGCTTGCTGTAGTAAGAGCCCTCCTCCGCAGGCGTGAGTTCCACCCCCCGGAGCCATTCGTCGTAAGCGGCGCGCGCTTCCAGATACGAGCGCACGTCCTCGGGCCTTGAACCGCGTCCGAGCGAGGCGAGCGCGTCGAGGCGGTCGAGCGCGGAGTTGCGCCGCTCGTCGCCGGGCCAGTCCTCCGTGATCTCGACGTAACGTTTGAGGAGTTGTTGCGCCTTCTCAAGCTCGCCCGCGGCGACCGCCTTGCTCGCGCCCTCCCAGACATTATCTTTCTCGCCGTCGTACTCTTCATTCGACAGCCCTTCGTCATTGCGCGCGACCTTACTCAAGTCTGACGGCAGCGGCGGCAGGCGCGTGCGCCACGCCTCGGAGTTGTAGCTGAACCGCACCGAGTTATCGAACCCATACCATCCGCAGCCCAACGCCGCGCCCGCGCAAGCGGCGAGCGCGAGCACGAGCAGGCCGAGCGCAGAGGCACGCGGGACGCGCGGCTTAGTCCGCTCGACGGCTACGTCGTCGCGCGCGCACGTCGCTTGCCCCGCGGGCGCCTGTCGCGCGCGGCGTAGCTTTCGGCGCAGACGCATGACGCGCCGCAGACGTAGGATGCGCAGGCGCGCCGGACTGAGCCCGCCGCGCGCCGAAGGTTCACGTCTGTTGTTCGAGTCGAGACTCATCGCCCCTCCGCCCTCCTCGTGCTTACGCTCAACAACTTCTCCCACACGCGGCCGTCGTCGCGGCGCACGGCCAACCTCGCTTCGAGCGCGCCCGGCACGTCGCCCTCGAAGCTTATCCCCGCGCTCGCACGCGCCCCCGCGGGCCACGCGCGCGCCCCGAGACGAACGAGACCCGCGCGCGCCGCGCTGCAAGATTGCGGGCCGCCCGGCGACTCGCACAGCGTCTCGAACGTGTCGAAGCCTTCCAGCCTTGTCACGCCGCGCACGCCCCCGCCCGGGACGCGCAAAGTCAACGTCAACGCGCCCGCGCCGTAGACCGCGCCGCTCGCGCCGTCGTTCTCCGCCGTCAACACGAACCGGTTCCCCGCCGCCTCTTCTTCGTCTGAAGCGCCCGCGCTCACACGCGTCGAGAACTCGGGCTCGCGGTCTTCGAGCGCGGCGGCGATCTCTTTCAGCCGGAGCGTGGTCGCGTCGCCGCGCGTGGGCAGGCGGAAAAGACAAATGCCGAGCAGCTTGTCGCCCGCGGCTTCGCGTACCCCCCGGACGCTCGCGCGCAAAGACTCGCTGCCCGGCATCTCAAGGACGACTTGCTCCCCGGCGCGCACGACCAGCCCGTCGATGACGGTGTCGGAGCGCGCGCGGAAAACGTATCGCCACTCGCCCGCGGGCGGCGGCGCACCCGTGCGCGCGCCGTCTCCCTCGACGCCCGCGCCGAACGAGCGCCGCCCGACGAGTTCAAGATTCGAGTCCGACGCCACGCGCGCCGGGTCGAGGTCTCCGCGCAGCTCGACCAGTTGACCGTTCGAGTCGTAAACAATCGCCTGACCGTAGGCGGCGAGCCCCGCGTAGAAGGGTTTGCCCAACTCGCGCGCCCGAGCCACGTCGCGCGCGACGTTGGACGGAGAAGTGATGGGAATGATGCGGTCTTTCGTCGCGGGAATCTCTGCGCCGTAGAACTGCGGCGCCCAGAAGTCTACTTCGCCGAGCACGCCCTTCAACTCCTTCGACTCCATCCACGTCGGCAACCCCGTGACCGAGAGCCGCACGCCCGCGGGCAGCGCGAAGCGCGTCTCGCGCAGCACGCGCCCGTAACGCACAAGCAGACGCGTCGGCACGTCGAAGTCTATTTGCAGGCCGGCGACACGCGCCCCTTCGCGCACGGCGCGCGCCGAGTCCGCGCGGAACGTCTCGACGAAGGCCGCGCTCAACTCCTTCTCATCGACGCGCCCGAACTCCGAGAGGAGTTGCGGCGTCGCGTTGTAGACGAGGTGCAGCTCGACGCCGCGCGGCATCGAGCCCCCGACCGACCGCACGCGCTCGACGCGCCAGGCTTTCAAGTCGAACTGTCCCGCGCGGAGGAAGAGCGTGCGCGCGGGAC
>CAXTSK010000475.1:955-4464 GCA_964246655.1 uncultured Pyrinomonadaceae bacterium | reverse complement strand
GGCGCGGCGGGGCCGGCCGAGAACATTCAGACCGTCCTGCTCCCGCGCGTCGCGCTTGGCAACTACACCTGGCAGAACATCTACGCGGCGGTGCTCGACATGGAGGCGATCAACGAGACGGCGGGCTTCGAGCAGACGGGCATCGTCGGCGGCAACCTCCTGCGCCGCTACCGCGTGACGTTCGACTTCGTGCGCGGCATCATCCGCCTCGACCCCGACCCGCGCGTCACGCCGCAGGAAGACCGGGACAAGCCGGCCGTCGTCTCGGGTGAGTCATGAAGCAGAGCATCTACCTTGAGACCTCGGTCGTCGGCGCCTACCTCGACAACGGCGAGCCGTTCCGGCGCGACCTGACGATCCGCTGGTGGGAGCACGAGATGTCGGAGTACCGCCCCGTCGTCTCGCCGCTCGTCGTCCGCGAGCTTGAGCGCGTGCCCGAGCCGCACAGCCGCGCGTACCTCAAACTCGTCGCGCCGCTCGAACAGGTCGAGTTGACAGACGAGGTCGCCATCCTCGCCGAGGGCTACATCTCGCGCGGCATCTTCCACCGCAAGTACATCGGTGACGCCCTCCACGTCGCCCTTGCCTCGTTCCACAAAATAGACTATCTAGTGACCTGGAACTTCGGTCACCTCGCGAACGTTCGGCGGCAGGCGCGCATCCGACTCTTCAACGCCGCCGCGGGCTTCTTCGTCCCGCAGATCGTGACGCCCGAGTTCCTCGTGTCGGAGATGACGGAAAAGCCGTGAACCGTGAACCGTGACAAGAAAGAACTGGATTTATCTTGTCACGGTTTACGGTTCACAGTTTACGATTTATGATTGACGCGCCATGTACCGCAAGCCGAGATTCCTCGAAGAACTGCACGCGATCCGCGAGGAGATGTCGCGCGAGGCAGACTACGACGTGGAGCTGTTCGCCGAGATGGTGCGCTCGGGCGCGACGCCGCGCCACGGCCCCGTCCGCAACATCCGCGGCTTCCGCAGCCGCGCTCCGCGTAAGGATGAAGGTCCGGACGCCAAGCCGACTCCGAAGAAGCGTGCGTCGAGGTGAGGGAAGCTGAGTGACTGCCGAGTGCTGACAGCTACTATGGAAGAGACGTTCGAAGCCATCGGGATCGACGTGCCGAGCGAGAAGGACTTCAACCACCTCGCGGAGCGCGCGGGCGACCAGGGCGAGCCGACACAGCTCTGCCGCCGCGGCGCCGTGCTCCACGGCCGCTGCTGGAAGCTGGGCGAGGGACTCGAAGTGTGGACGGTGCTCTACGAGTCGGGCACGGGCGAAATCTTCTACGCCGACTGCCGGCCCGGCTTCCGCGCGCGCTACACGCAGCGCGTGAGCCCCTGGGCCTTGACCGAGTACGACGAAGACGGCGAGGCCATCGTCCACGGCTACTGCGACGGCTACGACACCGAAGTCCTCTTCGAGTTGCAGAACTTGACGGAGGTCGGCCCCGAGGGCTTCCGCGCGCAGGAGTTGCACGTCGGCCTCTGCGGGCTGGCCTACCGCGCGCGCGTCACGAGCGAGCCCGCCGAGACGCGCTGGCAGCCGCTCGAAGAGGCCGCGCCCTCGCGCGCCGCGCACGAGAACGACTGGTCTTTGTCGGGCCGCGTCATCTCGTTCAAGCCTTTGCGCAACCCCGTCTCGGGCACAGACCTCTACTGGGTCTATCTCGACCTCGGCCGCCTCAAGCTCGAAGTGCTCGTCAACACGAAGGCGCTCAAGGGCGACGCGCTCGCCGTCGGCGCGGGCTTCTCCGCGGAGGTCTGGCTCCAGGGGCACGTCCTCGACCGCCGCGCGCTGCTCTCGCGCTACGAAGGCCGCGACGCCACCGCCACCCGCGCCTCGCTCTGGTCACACCTGCGGAGAAGAAACTGAGCGCCCGTGCCGTTACGTGGCTGCTCGGCCGAACGCTGACTGCTGAACGCTTCCACCTTGATGCTCGCCCTCAGACGCTTAGCCCTCGCCGCGCTCATCCTCATCGTCGTCGGCGCCGCCGCTGCGTACTTCTTCAACCAGTATTGGATTCACCGCTTCGACGCGCTCATCGCGCGGCAGGCCGCCGTCTACCGGCTCGACCCCGATCTGGTGTGGAGCATCATCTACGAGGAGACGTACTTCCGACCGTGGATGAAGGGCGACGCGGGCGAGGTCGGCTTGATGCAGGTGACGCCCACGGTCGCGCGCGAGTGGGCGGCCGAGACCGGCATGCGCGAGCTGGCCGAGCAGATGCGGCGCGACCCCGAGAGCGCGCTCGCAGACCCCGAGCGCAACATACAGGTCGGCTGCTGGTACCTGGAAAAAATCTGGAAGGACTATCACGACACGCCCGGGGCCGAGCCGCGCGTCGTCGCCGCGTACAACGCAGGCCCCTCGCGCGCCGCCGAGTGGAACCGCGTCCCGCCCGGCCGCCGCCCGCTCACCGCCGACGAGTTCATCGCGCGCATAGACTTCCCCACGACCCGCGCCTACGTCACCAACATCCTCGAACGCTATCGAAAGAAGAAAGTGAGCAGTAAGCGGTGAGCGGTGAGCAGATTTTAAATCAAAGCGGGCCTTGCATAATCTGCTTTCAACTGCTTACTGCTCACCGCTCACTGCTCACTTTCTTATGACTTACCGTGAGCTGCTGTCAGGCAACGCGGACTTCCGAAGGCTGTGGACGGGACAGGTCGTCTCGGAGGTCGGCGACTGGCTGAACAACATCGCGGTGCTGGCGCTCGCGATTCAGCTCGCGGGCGCGGGCAGCGTGGGTCTCGCGGTCGCGACCTACGCCATCGCGCGGCATCTGCCGCTCTTCCTCTTCGGGCCGGTGGCGGGCGTGGTCGTTGACCGCGTGAGCCGCCGCCGGGTGATGATCGCGGCGGACGTGGCGCGCGCGGGGCTCGCGCTCGGCTTCCTGCTCGCGAACCGCTTCGCCTCGCTCGCGCTCATCTACGTCGTCGGCGCGTCGCTCTTTTCGGTCTCGGCCTTCTTCAACGCTGCCAAGCGTGCCTCGATCCCGAACCTCGTCGGCCCGACCGAAGAGCTGTTGGCCGCCAACTCTCTCTCGGCCTCGACCACCGCGGCGACCATCGCCGTCGGCTCCGCGCTCGGAGGCGTCGTCGCCACCGCCCTCGGGCGCGACACGGTCTTCGTCCTCAACGCCCTGACCTTCCTCGCCTCGGCCGAGATGATTCGGAGAATCAGGGGATTGCGGAATGCGGATTTCGGATTGCGGATTGGCGAGAGAATGAAAGTCGCAAACCAGAGCGGCTTCTCGGCATTAAAACGCGCGGCGTCGGACTTCAGAGAGGGTTTGCGCTACGTGCGGCGCGACCGAGTGCTGGCGGCGGTCTTCGTGGTGGCGGGCGGTTGGGGGTTGGGGAACGGCGCGGCGCGTGCGCTCTACAGTCTGTTCGGTGCTTCATTGGGCGAGCAGGCGGCCGCGCGTTGGGGCGCGTCGGTGCGCGTGGTGGCGGAGCGGCCGACCGACTTTGGCTTCTCGGTGCTGTTCGTGGCGATGGGGG
>CAXTSK010000475.1:0-945 GCA_964246655.1 uncultured Pyrinomonadaceae bacterium | reverse complement strand
CTCGCGCGCCGGTGCCACCGGGGCGCGGGCGAAGGGTTGGGCGCGCGCATGGGGCGCTCGCGGACGCTCGACGGCGGCGGGCTGCTGCTCTTCAGCCTGACGCCGAACCTCTTCGGCGCGGCGGCGCTCCTCATCGCGCGCGAGATGAACTTCGCCATCTGGTGGACGGCGCAGCAGACACTTTTGATGCGCCGCACCGAAGACGCCTTCGCCGGCCGCGTCTTCGCCTCGTACGAGACCTTGACGACGCTGACGATGGTCGGCTCGATACTCGTCTCGGGCGCGGCGGCCGACCGCCTCGGCATGCGCGCCGTCGCGGCCGGCGGCGGCACAGTGATTATGTTGTCGGGGTTGCTCTGGTTCGTCCTGCGGCGACGCAGGGAGGAAACGGCATGACGAAAATTTACTGCGCGCGCTGGGTGCTGCCGATAACCGCGGAGCCGATTCGTGACGGGGCGGTCGCCGTCGAGGGGACGCGCGTCGCGGGCGTGGGGCCGCGGGCGGAAGTGTCGGAGAGGTCCCCGTCGGCGACGTTTGAAGAGTTGGGAGAGGCCGCGTTGCTGCCGGGCTTCGTCAACTGCCACACGCATTTTGAGTTGACGGCGATGCGCGGCTTCCTCGAACCGGAGGAGGGCGACTTCTTCGCGTGGCTGCGCAAGGTCACCGCCTCGCGCAACGAGCGGATGAGCGCCGAAGACCTCTACGTCTCGGCCGCGTGGGGCGCGGTCGAGGCGGCGCGCGCGGGTGTGACGTGTGTCGGCGACGCGAGCGACTCGGCCGTGACCACGATGCGGGCGCTGCGCGACGCGGGGCTGCGCGGCGTCGTCTACCAGGAGGCTTTCGGCCTCGCGCGCGAAGATCGAACGGCTGCGCTCGGGGGAGACGCCGCTTGTCACGCTGGGGCTGTCGCCGCACTCACCCTACACGGTCGCGCCGAAGCTCCTT
>CAXTSK010000474.1:0-4489 GCA_964246655.1 uncultured Pyrinomonadaceae bacterium | reverse complement strand
GGACAGAAGGTCAGGTACGAGGACAAGCAGGTGCGCATCACGCACGTCACCTGCGCCGCGCGCCGCGCGTGCGACGGCTTGGGCACGAGGCAGGGCGCGTCGCTCCTCGTCGCGCTGACGCCCGCGCAGCTCAAGTCGGACAGCGCCGGGACGGAGTTGACGCTGGCGCTCGGGCAGACGATGTGGTCGGAGGCGGGCGCGGCCCCGGCCTTCGCCAACGCCTCGGACAGGCCCGCCGAGTTTTTGAGAATCGACCTGAAGTAAGGTCTATTCTCTTCTGACCATAACTGTGAGAACATCGCGCGAGCAATTTCAAGGGGGTGGGTTTTGTGGGCGAAGCCGAGGCCATCGTAGACCGCGCGGAGCAGAAGGCGCGGCACATCACGCGGGCCGCGCGGCCCTGGATCGAGCGGCTGGCGCGGTTCGGCTACGCGGCGAAGGGCGTCGTCTACGTCCTCATCGGCTCGCTCGCCGCGCTCGGCGCTTTGAAACGGGAAGAAGGCCCCACCGACTCGCACGGCGCGCTCACGCAGATTGTCCGACAGCCTTACGGGCGCGTCATGCTCTCGGCCATCGCCGCGGGGCTCGCGAGCTACGCGCTCTGGCGCATCGTGCAGGCGCTCCGCGACACCGAAGAGAAGGGCACGAGTTGGAAGGGGCTCGCGATACGGACGGGCTACGCGTGCATCGGCGTGGTCTACGCGGGCCTGAGCTTCTCGGCCGTGCGGCTCATCTTCGGCCAGAGCGCGGGCAAGGGCAGCGACGAGACAACGAAGGGTTGGACGGCGTTCGCGCTCATGTTCCCGCTCGGCCAACTGCTCGTGGGGCTGGTGGGGCTCGGGGTCATCGGCTTCGGCCTCTGGCAGTGTTACAAGGCGTTCACCGCCAAGTTCCAGCACAAGTGGAAGCGGCACGAGATGCACGAGCACGCGCGCACACTCGCGACGCGCGCCGGACAGGTGGGCTTAGTGGCGCGCGGCGTCGTCTTCGGCATCATCGGCCTCTTCCTCATCCAGGCGGCCTGGTGGGCGCGGGCGGAAGAGGCGCGAGGCTTGAGCGGCGCGCTACGCGCGTTGGAACAACAGCCCTACGGCCCCTACGTCCTCGGCGCCGTCGCCCTCGGCCTCGTCGCCTACGGCCTCTACATGTTCGTCGAGGCGCGCTACCGCCGGATGATAATTGACTGATGCCTTCTTCCGACCGTTTCATCAGCGAGCGCAAGGGCGCGTGGCAGCGTCTCGAAGACCTGTTGGGGATGCTCGACCGATCCAGCCTTCGGCGTCTGAACCGCGAGGAGGTGCGCGAGTTGGGGCGCATCTACCGGCGCACCTCGTCCGACCTCGCGATTGCGCGCGCAGAGTGTCGCGACCCGCGTCTGGTCAACTACCTCAACAGCCTCGTCATCCGCGCGCACGGCCGCATCTACCGCGCCGACGCCTCCGAGGGCCGGCACCGCCTGCGCAACTTCTTCGCGCGCGACTTCCCGCGCGCCTTCCGCCGCACGTGGCGCTTCACGGCGCTCGCCTTCGCCACCTACGCGCTCTTCGCCGCGCTCTCCTTCGCGGCCACGGCGCGCGACCCCGAGTTCTCCGAGCTGGCCGGCATCGAGCCCCAGACGCGCGAGTACATCCTCGAACAGAAGCCCCGCTGGTGGGAGCGCGCCAACGACGCGAACCAGCTGGCCGCCACCTTCATTGGCACCAACAACATCCGCGTCACCTTCAACGCCTTCGCCCTGGGCGCGACCTTCGGCATCGGCACGCTCTACTACATGGCGGGTAACGGCCTTCAGCACGCAGCGGCCGTGGCGCTCACCTACCGCGCGGGCTACGCGGGCGAGCTTCTGACCTTCATGGCGGGCCACGGCGTCATCGAGCTGACCTGCATCTTCATCGCGGGCGGCGCCCGGCTTCGCTTAAGCACCGCCCAGCACATACCCCCCCCCCCCCCCCCCGAAGACAACCACCCCCAACCCCGCCCCCCAACCCCCCCCCAACCGCCATCGAGGGCTTCGTCTCCCCCGCGCCCATCCCCGCCGGGATAAAATTCTCCGTCGCCGCCGTCACCGGCGTCGCCCTCTACTCGTACCTTCTGCTGGCAGGCAGGGGAGAAGAGATGAAGAAGGATTGAGCGGTTCGGGGTTATAATCGGCGCGGCCGTCGTCCAGTGAGTAGGCAAGGGAGGTAACGCCATGTCATTACCGCGCGCGCTGGCAGTCTTCACGCCGGAGGACTACCTCGACCTCGAACGTCAATCAGAGATTCGCCATGAGTTTCTCGACGGCACGGTCTACGCGATGTCGGGCGAGAGCCCTGCCCACAGCACCATCTGCTTCAACCTCGGGGGCACTCTGCATTCTCAACTGAGGGGAACGAACTGCCGCGGCTTCTCGCCCAACATGAAAGTCCGCGCCGGTGAGGCGGGACTCTATGCCTATCCCGACCTCGCCATCGTCTGCGGCGAGCCGACCTTCCATGACAAGCACAAGGACGTGCTCCTCAACCCGACCGTCATCTTCGAAGTCCTCTCGCGTTCGACCCAGGCTTACGACCGCGGCGAGAAGTTCGAGCGGTACAAGTCGATAGAGACACTGCACGACTACGTCCTCGTCTCGCAAGACCGGCCGCGCCTCGAACACTTCTCGCGCCGGCCCGACGGCACATGGTCTCACGCCGAATTGGACGGGCCGGACGCCGCCCTCACGCTTGATTCGATCAACTGCCGCGTTGCCCTCGCCGACATCTACGACCGCATCGACTTCCCCGCCGAGTAAAGAGGCGGAAGCCCGAAGCAAAAAAGGTGTGCGCTTCGCAACTCCGGCGTACCGGCTGGTCACAAAAGGTTTGCGCGGGCGCGGCGGATGACCGAGTAGTGTCGGGAGCGAAAGGAGAGAGAGCATGTTTTTCGTCACACAATTACTGGCCGCGGCGGCGCTTCTGTTTTCGTTCGCGCAGGGGGCGCAGACGGAGACGGGGCGGGAGCGGGCCGTGGCCCTGGTCGAGAGACTGGGAGGCACGTACGAGGTGGACAGGGAGATCCCGGGCAGCCCCGTCGTCAAGATCGACCTGCACGGGTCGGCCGTGACCGACGACGAGTTGGAGGCGCTCGAAGGCTTGCGCGGGCTGCGGCACCTCGACCTGCGGCTGACGAAAATCGGCGACAAGGGCGTGGCTCACCTGAAGCACCTGAACGGTCTGCGCTTCCTCAACCTGTTCCGCACGCAGACGGGCGACCAGGGGCTCAAGCAGTTAAAGGGGATGAAGACGCTTGAGACGCTGCTCGTCGGCGGGACGAAGGTGACGGACGCGGGGCTCGTCCACCTCAAGTCTCACCCGCGGCTGAAGAAGCTCAGCCTCTTCGACACGCAGGTCGGCGACGCGGGCGTGGCGCGGCTCACGTTCCTGACGGAGCTGGAGACGCTGCTCATCGGCAAGTCGAAGGTGACCGAGGAGGGCGCGAAGGCTTTGCAGAAGGAGTTGCCGAAGCTCCGCTTCACCGAGAACATGTGAGCGACCGCCGCGCGGCTCACAACAGCCCACGCTCTTTCACGCGGATGTAAGTCTCTAAAAGCGAGGGGACGAGCGAGCCCGTCGTCACGTCGAGGGCGAGGCCGCCCTGCGCTTCGACGAGGCGCAGCGCCGCTTCGCGTTGGAGCATGATCTCCTCGGCGACCGACTGCGCGAAGAGTTCTTCGGCGTCCGCCGGTGCGTCGCGGACGGAGGCGCGCAGGTCTCGGTCGGCGATGGTCGTGACGAGCGGGAGATGGCGCGGGCGCAGGATACGCAGAGAGGTCAGAAGCTCGCGCGAGCCCTCCTCGTCCACGAGGTCTGTGAGGAGGACGACGAGCGCGCGCCGCTTGCAGTTGGCGGCGATGAACTCGAAGGCGCGCGTGTAGGAAGGCTCGATCAGCTCCGGCTCGACGGCGTGGAGCGCTTCGAGCACGAGGTCGAGCTGCTCGCGCCCCTTCGACGGCGGGACGTAGGCGTTGACGCGCCGTCCGAAGACGAGGAGGCCCGCGTGGTCGCCCGCGCGCCGCGCCGCGCTCATCAAGGCGAGCGCTGCGTGGATAGCCGTGTCGAACTTCGTCTCGCGCTCGATGCGCGCCGTCATCAGGCGGCCCGCGTCGAGTGCTATCAAAATCGTCTGGTCGCGCTCGATCTGATATTGCCGCGTCGTCAGGCGGCCGCGCCGCGCCGTCGCAGACCAGGAGACGTGGCGCAGCTCGTCGCCCGGCACGTACTCGCGCAAAGACTCGAAGTCGCGCCCCTCGCCACGCCACGCGGCGCGGCGCTGCGCGGCGACGAGCGAGCGTGCGCCGAGCGCCTTCAACTCCGCCTCGCGCGCGCGCCTCACGTTCGGGTAGACCTTGACCGACGCCGTCTCGCCCGCCAGTTCCTCGCGCCACGCGAGCCCGAGGCGCGAGCGCACGCGCACGGCCACGCGCCCGAACTCGTAGCGCCCGCGCCGCTGCGGCTTCAGCACGTAGACG
>CAXTSK010000473.1:0-4503 GCA_964246655.1 uncultured Pyrinomonadaceae bacterium | reverse complement strand
GGCGCTCACCGCGCTCGGCCTGCACGCCCTGCAGCACCGGGGGCAGGAGGCGTGCGGCATGGCCGCCGTAGACCGCCCGCGGTTCGCCACCCAGCCTCACATGGGCCACCTGGGCGGGGGGTTCGGCCCGCGCGGCCTCGGCCAGCGCGCCGCCGATGTCGCTCGACAGACCTTCGCCCGTCAGCTCCTCGCCGCCGTCGATGTTGTTAAGTTGACTTGAGAAGCCGTACGACTGCGTCCTGAACTTTTCTTGCAGGCGCTTCTGGAAGGGGACGTTTGCGTCGAAGAGCGCGGCACGCATCGCGTCCAAACGCGTGCGTCCGTCCCCGGCGTCGGCCATCTGCATACTGCGCGAGTCGTCCGCGACGAGCGCCACGGTGCTGCTGCGCGGGATGACCGACGGCACGACGACCACCGGCTTCAAGAGCAGGAAGAGGATGAATAGGAAGAGCGCGGAGCGCAACGCGATCAGCCCGACGCGCGTGCCGCCGTTCAATCGCGTGCGCGGGCGCACGTAGGCGAAGTAGACGAAGGCGAGCAGCGCGAGCGCGCAGGCGACGAGCACGACCACGTGCGGGCGCACGTCGAAGCCGAAACGCCCGTTCGTGAAAACGGCACGCCCATGACCCGACAGAAACTCGACGAGTCTTTCCATGAAGCGGATACCATCAGACGGCCCCCCGCCGGGAGATTGGTTAGGGGATTTACGTCGAAGAGAAAATTCAAACGCCCCGGCGGCCCCGGACAACTCTTAAACCGACCGGCGACCCTCCGAAGCGTTGGCGTATGGCGACAATATCCAATCTGGGAAAGCGAAAGTCAACACCCTCTCGGACACGTTCGAGAACCTTCCTGATTTCCGTCCAAACGGAGTCAACTTCCTACCGTTTCCTGAACCCCGACCCGAGCGCGACGCCCGACCGCCGCTCCTCGAAGGCGCGCACGACGCAGCCCGTGATCTCTTCGACCGCCGTGTCGGGGCGCTTGCCGCGCTCGTTGATGCCGCAGACGGCGGTCGTGCACGCGTGGTCGAGTGAAGGGCTCCAGCGAAGTTGTCCGCCCGGGTCGCGCCCGTAGGTGACGTAGGCCGAGAGCGTGTTCAGGCCCGTCCCCGGCCGCTCGCCGATGAGGTGGACGACTAAGTCCACGCCGAGCAGCTCGCCCGCGTGATAGCCCGCGCGCACGCGCCCGTGCTCGACAAACAGGTCCGTCTCCCCGACGTGCAGTCCCGCCTCCTTCAACTCTCGCCGCAGGCGCGGCACGACCGCGCGCAGGTTCTCGTTGAGCGCGTCCGCGTTCAGGCCGTCCGACAGGACGAGCTGCACGCGCGGCCTGCGCCCGCCGTACAGCTTCGCGACACGCGTCGCGTCCTCCGGCCGCAGCCGCTCGCCCGCCGACGGCTCCGAAAGGTACTGCTCCCTGTCGCGCGCGAGCGTGCGCACGCGCAAGTCGTTCGGACTGACTTCGCGCATGACGCCTTCGTCGAGCGTCGAGTAGAGCGCGCGCCGCGCGTGCCTGTAAATCTTCTCAAGCCGCGCCTCGACCGCGGGTGGCGCGTTAAAGTCTTCCGCGTGTCCGAAGCCGAGGTCGTAGCCACACGCGGCCAGCGCCGCCGTCTTCTTCGAGCCTTCGGCGCGCAAGGTCTCGTCCGTGCGCGTGTCGCCGCCCGTCTTCATGTAAGCGGCGTAGAGCGCGGACGCGCTCTCAACGTCGGCGCGCGGAAAGCCGCGGCCGTCCATGACGCCAAGCTCGGTCAGCCTTCTTTGCATCGGCGTCGAGATCTGTTTCTTCGTTTGTAGACGCAGGGCCGGGTGCTCGCGGAAGGAGGTCGTCAGGTAGCCGAGCATCGGGTCGGCGTTGCCCGCGACGGCCATCAGGTACGCGGGCGCCGCCGCGGAGACGATCTCGGCCGTCAGCCTCTTCAGCTCCGGCGGCTCGATGCCCATGTGGAAGGTCGAGCACACGTCGAGTCCCATCGTCAGCCCGTGCAGCTTCGCCATCACAGTGTCTTCGAGGCACGCGCGCAAAAGCTGTGCGCCCGTCCGGAAGACCTCCGGCCCGATGAAGCCCGCCACGTCGTTGACGATCATCCACGCGCCGGTGCGCTTCCCGATGTGGCGCGCGACGCCGTACGTGCGCGCTTCGAGCGTGACCATGTCCAAGCCCTCGGCCGCGCCGTTCGTCACCTCCGACCCCTGCCCCGTCTCGAAGTAGAGCCCCGGGAAGCCGCGCGCCAGATCGAGCACGCCCTCCACGTCCAACCCCACCAACCCGCCGAGCGCCTTCGAAGTGCCGGCGAGACTCTGAAAGCCCACGTCAACCTTCACGCGCTCGCGCGCGCTCGACTGCTTCACGATGTCGGAGAGGACACAGTAGCGCGTGGGGAGCTTGAGGCGTTCGACGATTGAGCGGAGCAGTTCTTCGAGGCGGACGATGGTCTCCACGTCGTCGCCCGCGGGGTTGAGGCCGAGCACGACATCGCCGCAGCCGTATGTCAGACCTTCGAGGACGGAGAGGAGTATCTCCTCCTCTCCGTCGCCGGGGCTGTTCGGCTGCAAGCGCGAGCCGAAGTGTCCGCGCGAACCGATGGAGACGCCCTCGCCCGGCAGAGGATTGAAGAGCCCGCGCGCGACCGCCGACAGCTCTTCGTTCGTCAACAGCTTGACGACGGCCGCGACCGCCTCGCTGCTCAAACCGTCCCTATAACGCCGAACCCACTCGGCCCCGCCGCGCCCCAAAAGGACGTGCTTCAACCTGCCGACCGTCATGCTCGATATTTCCGCCGCGAGCCTCCGGTCGAGCGTCGCGTCGAGCGCCTCGCTCACGCCGTCTTCGACTAACGCTTGCGCCGTCAGCTCCCCGAGCCTGAGCGCGCCGAGCGCCGCGCGCGCCGAAGCCCGCACCGCGTCGTCACGCGTCCCGCCCACGCCGAGGTCGCCCTCCTTGAACTCGTTGGCGAGGGCGAACGTCCGTCGCAACTCCTGCCGGTTGGAAGCCATGTCTTCGAAGTCTCCCCGGCCCGGATTTTATCCCGAACCGGCGGAATCCAACACGCCGAGTGCAGACAAGTGTGTACGTTCGGGCGCAGACAGGTGTAGCCATGAGTGGACAGTGTGGACGAGAGTTGCCGCTATTGCTGCCGCTTTGCCGCGCGGCCCCGGCGGTATGGGAGTTGCACTTCATCGACCCGCCCTGGCTCACTGACCAACTCGCTCGCCGACTGTCGCCGCGTGCGCCCTCGCCCCCGCACCTACACGACACTTCCGCCGCACGACACCGCGCCCCCCGGTGTCGTCGAACCGTGGTTCAACAGAGGAGAAAGTGCTATGTCTTACATCTTCAGAGGTAAGCTCTGCGGCTACATCTGTCCCGACTGCCGGGAGCCGCTGTCGAAAGTCCGAGTGCGGCTCTACCGCGCGGGAGACGACCGCGAGACGGTCGCGCGTGCGGTCGCCCACCCGAAGGAGACGTTCGCCATCCTGTCCGAGGAACAGATTGACGAGAGGAAACCGCGCCTCCTCGCCGAGGCCGAGACCGGCGACGACGGCGGCTTCGCCTTCGAGCTGAACGGCGACGGAGAGTACGACGGCGGCCCCGTCGAGGTGGACGTTTACTGCACGACCGTGCCGCGCGCCAAGCCGCAGCGCAAGGAGGTCGAGCCCGTCCAGTTCACCATCACCACCCTCCAGCCGCAGTGGCGCGAAACCGAGAGAGGGCTCCTCGCCTACTGGGACTACTGTCTGCCCGCGCGCTACTGGTGCCTCGTCCGCGGGCGCTTCCGCGCGTGGACGATCTGCGGCAAGGTCGTGCTCTGCGAGCACAAGCCCCCGACGGGCGTCCCCGGCGTCCGCGTGCTGGCCTTCGACGCCGACATCATTCAGGAAGACCCGCTCGGCGACGACGTGACCGGCCCGAACGGCCACTTCCGCATCGACTACACCGCGGCCGACTTCCAGCGCACGCCCATCTCCTGGATTAGCTGGGAGTGGGTGAGTGGCCCCGACCTCTACTTCCGCGTCGAGACGCTCGGCGGCGGGACGCTGCTCGCCGAGACCCCGGCGCGCGCGCGCCAGCCCGACCGCGAGAACGTCGGCCACTGCTTCTGCGTCGAGCTGTGCGTGGACGACGTGCCGCCGGTCACGCACGCCTGGTTCACACACGTCGGCGACTTCGACATCAACTCGGACATCAGCCCGGCCACGGGCCTGACCACCTCGGCCCAGCCCGTCGGGATGCCGAACGCGCACGGCGGCCCCGACTTCGGCTTCTACGACGGCGTCTACGGCTGGGGCATCAAGCTCAAGGGCGACTGCCCGTCCACGCACCCCTACGGCGGCGGCCAGCCCATGCGCTACCGCTTCCAGTACGAAGACCTTGCGAACGACCCGGGCAATCTCCACCCCATCACCGAGACGATGCTCTCGGCGATTGATGTCGGCGTGCGCGTCATCTCGTGGGATCGCTTCGGCACCGGCGCGGTCGATACGCCGCAGACCATCCGGG
>CAXTSK010000472.1:0-4528 GCA_964246655.1 uncultured Pyrinomonadaceae bacterium | reverse complement strand
GATCGGCTGCGAGCCCTGCACCGTCCGCGCCAGCGGCCCCGACGCCCGCGCCGGTTCAGACCATCGCCGAGACGCCGCTCGCGCCCGGACAGCGCGCGCGCTTCGACGTGACCAACTACCGCATCATCGCCGAGCTGAACCCCGCGCAGCACCTCCTGACCGCCACGGCCGACGTGACCTTCACCCCGCTCGACAACACGCGCTCGGTCGTCTTCGAGCTGAACGGCTCGCTCAAGGTCGAGTCGGTCGAGCGTAACGGGAAGGCCCTGACGAACGTCGTGCAGGATCAGGCGGGACTTGAGACCATCGGGCCTTTCGTCCGCGTAGACCTCGGCGAGGTCGTCCCCGCGGGTCAGCAGCAGACGTTGCGGTTCCGTTGGTCGGGCGCGCTCGTCACGCCCGAGGGCGGGCCGCTCCTGACGAAGCGACTGGCCTACATCGGGTCTGACTTGTCGTACCTGCTCTACGCGGCGCGCTGGTTCCCCTTCCACGAGTACGCCGCCGACCGCGCCACCTCCGACATCACCATCAGCGTCCCCGAGGGCTACACCGTCGCCGGCATGAGCGACGAGCCGGTCGCGCAAGTCAACGGCGCGCAGTCCCTCCCGCCGGCCGGCGACACGGCGGCGCGCACGGCACCCGCGCGTGCAGGGAGCCAGACGGGCGGTCTGCGCAGCTACCACTTCGTCACGCGCCAGCCCAGCCTCGTGGGCAGTTTCGCCGTCGGCCGCTTCGTCTCGCGCACGCTCAAGATCGGCGGCTACGAGATAACCTTTCACGTCCAGCCGGGCAGCGAGGGCTTCATCGAACCCTACGCGCAGCTCGTCGGCGAGGCGCTTCAGTTCTACACGCAGAAGTACGGGCCGCCGGCCTTCGGCTCGCGCCTTCAGTTCGTCCAGATCGACGACGTGAGCCTCGACGCCTACGCCGCGCCCGGCATCGAGTTCCTAAGCCCTCGCTTCTTCACGCCCGGCCGCCAGGCTTCGCTCGACGACCGCATGCTGCGCGAGGTCGCTTACCAGTGGTGGGGACTGACCGTCGGCCTGAAGTCCTTCGACGACGCGTGGCTCTCGCAGGGTTTGGCCGAGTGGAGCAGCTTCGCCTTCCGCGAGGGCAAGCTCTCGGGCGGCGCGCTCGACACGGCGCAGCGCGACATGCTTGAGCGCGCGCTCATGTTCGAGCAGGCCGCGTCCATCGCGCGCGCGCCTTCGACCTTAGACGACCAGTCGGCCGCCTATCAGGCTGTCGTCTTCTACAAGGGCGCGATGGTCTTCCGCATGCTGCGCGAGTCGATCCGGCCGTCCAAGTTCGACGAGCTGTTGAAGCGTTACACGACCGAGTTCCGCAGCAAGAACGCCTCCATCGACGACTTCGAGAAGCTGACCTCGGCCGTGATGGGCGAGAACATGCGCTACTTCTTCGCGCGCTGGGTCGAGGGCACGGGCGTCCCCGAGTTCAGCGTTGACTACCAGATCATCCGCACGCGGTCGGGCAAGTTCCGCGCGCGCGGCACCATCAAGCAGAACGTCGAGAACCTCAAGATGCCGGTCGAGCTTCAGCTCCGCGCCGAGGGTGACGACGCCACCACGACCGTCTACGTCGCCGACCGCAGCGAGGACTTCGACTTCGAGGTCAAGGGCAAGCCTTTGGAGGTCGTCGTCGATCCGAACAACAAGGTGCTGCGCGCCTCCGAAGAGCTGCGTATCTCCATCGTCGCGCGGCGCGGCCTTGAGCTGTTCCGCGAGGGCCAGTACCTCGAAGCGCAGCGGCAGTTGGAGGAGGCGCTCAAGCTCGACAAGTCGAACTCGTGGGTCTATTACAACCTCGGGCTCATCTTCCTTGAGCAGCGCAACTACCAGCAGGCGCTCGACAACTTCGACGCCGCGCTGCACGGCAACCTCCGCCCCTCCTGGATCGAGGCGTGGGCGCGCATCAAGCGCGGCAACGCCTACGACGGCATGGGCGACCGCGGGCGCGCCGTCCACGAATACGAGCAGGCCGTGGACTCGGGCATCGACTTCGACGGCGCACAGCGCGCCGCCCGGGAGTACCTCAAGACCCCCTACGACCCCAAGGCCGTCACGGCGCAGACCGCGTCGGGCGTGAGCGAGTAGGTAGGCGACACAAGACCAACAGTCAACCACAGAGACACAGAGGCACAGCTAATTCTAATTAGCTGTGCCTCTGTGTCTCTGTGGTTAATTTATTCCTGACGGGCGTATGATGTGCGGCGGCATAACGCTTGCACTCCTTTTCCGTCTATGCGACCGCTGAAGCTGCACACGAAGACGGCGCTGCTCGCGTCGGCCGTCACGCTCGCCGTGCTGGCCGTGCTGCTCATCCTCGTCAGCGTCCGCTTCGCCGAGCGCGTGCGCGAGGAGCAGAAGCAGCTCGCGCAGCTTCAGGCCGACAACCTCGCCGAGCACCTCGGCCGCATGCCCGCGCCGCGCGACCCCGAAGAGGTCGCGCGCCTCGCCACGCTCGTCCACGGCTCGCGCCCCGACGCCGTCACCGTGCGCGTCTGGGAGCGGACGGGCGGCCTCTTCCAGCAGGTCGCCGCCTCCGTCGGCAGCGCCGAGGCCGATGAGATTCCCGAGGAGGTCAAGGCGGCGCTGCGTAGCGGCCTTGAGACGCGCGTCGTCGAGGCGGCGCCCGCGGGCTCGGACGACTCGCTCTACCGCGTCTTCGCCCCGGTCACCGAGGACGGGCGCGTGAGCGGCGCCGTCGAAGTCATCGAACGTCTCGACAGCGCGCCGTCCATCGCGCTCGACTACGGGCGCGGGGCGCTCCTGCTCGCGCCGCTCGCCGTCGCCGCCATCACGGCGGGCGTCTTCCTGCTCTTCCGCCACTTCGTCCACCGCCCCGTCGGCCGCCTGCTCGGCGCGATGTCGCGCGTCGAGGCCGGCGACCTCTCCGCTCAGGCCGCAGAGTCGGCGCGCGACGAGATCGGCACGCTCACGCGCGGCTTCAACCGGATGCTCGCGCGCCTGCGCGAGATGACGGCCGAGCGCGAGGCGCGGAAGCAGCTCCTCGAACAACGTGTCCGCGAGGCCACCTCGGAGTTGGCCGAGCGCAACGAACAGTTGGAAGAGCGCAACCTTGAGTTGTACCAGACGACGCGCAAGCTCACCGAGCTTGAACGGCTCGCCGCCGCCGGCCAGCTCGCCGCGCAGTTCGCGCACGAGGTCGGCACCCCTTTGAACCTCATCAGCGGCCACGTCCAACTCCTGCTCGCCGGCCCCGCGCGCGCCGAGGGGCCGGAGCGCACGCGCCTCGAAACCATCAGCGCGCAGATCGAGCGCATCGAGCGCATCGTCCGCGGCATGCTCGACCGCACGCGCGCCGAGTCGGCCGCGCTCGTCCCGCTCGACTTGAACGCGCTGCTCCGGCGCACCTTCGACGCGACCGCGCCCACGCTCGAAGCCTCCGGCGTCCGGCTCGCGGCCGCGCTCGCCGAAGACCTGCCGCGCGTCTCGGGCGACGCCGACCGCTTGCAGCAGGTCTTCATCAACCTCTTCAACAACGCGCTCGACGCGATGCGCGGCGGCGGCGAGTTGCGCGTCGCGACCTCGTCCGAGTCGGGGGCCGTCCGCGTGGACTTCGCCGACACGGGCACGGGCATGACCGAGGAGGTGCGCGCGCACATCTTCGACCCGCTCTACACGACGAAGGAGCGCGGGCGCGGGACTGGGCTCGGCCTCTTCATCGTCCGCCAGGTCGTCCACGAGCACGGCGGCCACATCGAGGTCGAAAGCGCACCCGGCCGCGGCGCGCGCTTCCGCCTCACCTTGCCCTCCGCTGGCGCGGAGGAAGTTGAAATTTGAATTTGAAATCGTTATGAAACGAATACTCGTGGTTGACGACGATGGGGCCTCGTGCGAGCTGCTGCGCGAGATTTTTGCGGCCGAGGGGTGGGAGACCGAGAGCGCGCTCTCGCCGGAGGAGGCGCTCGCCGCCGCCGCGCGCGAGCGGTTCGACCTCGTCGTCAGCGACATCAATTTGGAGGCGGCGCAGACAGGGCTCGACATCCTGAGGAGCTTGCGCGAGACGTGCCCGGTCATCCTCGTCACGGGCTTCGGCACGCTCGACGCCGCGGTCGAGGCCGCGCGCGAGGGCGCGTGGGACTTCGTCTCGAAGCCCTTCAAGGTCGGCGAGGTCGTCGCCACCGCGCGGCGCGCGTTGGAGCGCGGGCCGTCGAACGCCGCCGAGGATGAGAGTGATGCGGTCGAAAAACTCTCGTCGCGTTACGAGCGCGCGGGGCTCGTCGGGCGCGCGCCCGTGATGATCGAGCTTTACAAGGAGATCGCGCGCGTCGCGCCGTCGCGCTCGACCGTGCTCGTCGTCGGCGAGTCGGGCACGGGCAAGGAGCTGGTGGCGCGCTCCATCCACAAGCACGGCCCGCGGGCCGCGCGCTCCTTCGTCGCCGTCAACTGCGGCGCCTTCACCGAGACGCTGCTGGAGTCGGAGCTGTTCGGCTCCCCGCGCGGCGCCTGCACCGTCGCGACCTCGGACCGCAAAGGGCGCGGGG
>CAXTSK010000471.1:0-4538 GCA_964246655.1 uncultured Pyrinomonadaceae bacterium | reverse complement strand
GGCGTGGGCAGCGGGGCCCCGCCTCCTACGTGGGGGCGGGCGCCCCATAACTCCCCGGCGCGCACGACCTCGACCCCAAGGACTATAAGACGACCGTCCTGGCGGGCGACGCGCAGTTCTTAGTCGAGCGACAAGGCGGCGGGGACTCGAAGATGATTGCGGAGGCGCGCAAGCTCTACGAGGCGGCGCTCGGCGCGAAGCCTGACGACGCAGTCGTTCGGACGAAGCTCGGGCTCACGTACTTCTACGACAACCCGCCGAACCCGCAGCGCGCTATCGGCGAGTACCGGCGCGCGCTCCAGGCTGACCCGCGACAGGAGATGTCGCTCCAGAGCCTCGCCGCGGCGCTCGTCGAGACGGGCGCATTGGATGAGGCCGCACGTCGCCTCGACGAGTTGGAGAAGATGAACCCGTCGAACACGGAACTGTCGGGGCTGCGCACGCAGCTCGAACAGAAGAGGAACGCCGCGAAGGAGAAGCCTTGAAGTATCTTTTCATACTCCTGCTCTTCGCGGCCGTGGCCTTCATCGTCTACTGGCGGCTGCGCCCTTACATACGCGGCCTGCGCCGCTTCCTCGGCGTCCTGCGCGAAGTCAGGAGCATGCGCGAGGGCGTGCCGCCCGTCGGCGTCTCGCAACGACAGGCGAGCCCGAAGAAGGCCGCGGGTGAAAAGCTCCTGCGCTGCGCCGCCTGCGGCACGTGGATGCCCGCCTCCCGCGCCGTCTCTCTGCGCGGCGGTGCGACCTACTGTTCGCACGCCTGCCTCGAACGCGCCGCCGACGCGCCCCAACGCGCGCGTAAGTCCGCTTCCTAAAAATGCGCCGCTGAAAGGTTAGCCACAGAGACACAGAGACACAGAGATTAAGAAGGAAAGGTCGAGACAAGACTTTCCTTTCCTAACCTCTGTGCCTCTGTGTCTCTGTGGTTAATTCTTCTTCGTCCTGCCGACCTGGACGAACGCGTTCGACTGGCGCAGCGGCGCGTCCACGTCGCCGCACGTGCCGCAGCCGGTCGCGCACGAGCCGCCTTTACTCGTCTTGAACGAGCGCAGGCGCCCGAGCGCCCGGCGCCCGACGTAGAGGAGCGCTCCGGCGACGATGAGAAGTACGGCGATAGTCTGCCAGTCGAAACTCATAAACTTAAACCGGCGCGCCTAGCTCAACCCCAAGAGCTTCCCGCCCTGATACGTGATGAACGACGCGACGTAGGCGATGACGAGCATGTAGGCCACCATGAAGAGCGGCCAGCGCCAGGAGTTCGTCTCGCGCCGCACGACCGCGACCGTGGACATGCACTGGCACGCGAGCACGAAGAAGACCATCATCGAGACGGCGACGAGCGGCGTCCACGCCGGACTCCCGTCCGGCCGCTTCGCATTACGCACGGCCTCGATGAGCGAAGGCGACTCGGCGTCCGTATCCTTGCCGACGTTGTAGACGATGCTCAAGGTCGAGACTATCGTCTCGCGCGCCGCGAACGACGCGACCAGCCCGATGCCCATCTTCCAGTCGAACCCGAGCGGCGCGATGACCGGCTCAAGGACTTGCCCGAGCCTCCCCGCATAGCTCTGCTGCAACTGCGCGCCCTCGTCCGCCGTGTCGCCCTCGGCCTTCGCCGTCAGAGGCGCCGTCTCGCCCTTCGCCTCCACGCCCGTCTCGCGCATCGCCTGCACGGCCGCGCCTTCCTGCGCGTCGGGCACGGGCTTCGCCTCCGAGCGCGGGAAGGTCATCAAAGCCCACAGCAGAATCGAGATGGTCAGAATCACCGTGCCCGCGCGCTTGACGAAGAGCCACGAACGCGACTTCATCGTGTGCAGCACGTTCAGGGCACTCGGCACGCGGTACGGCGGCAGCTCAAGCACCAGCGGCGGCGGCGGCGACTTCAGAATCGTGTGCTTCAGAATCCACGCCACGACAATCGCCACGACGATGCCCAGCATGTACATCGAGAGCATCAGCAGCACGCCGACGGGCACGAACCCGAACAGCCGCACGTCCGTGAAGAACGCCGCGATCATCAGCGTGTAGACCGGCAGCCGCGCCGAGCACGACATGAAGGGCGCAATCAGAATCGTCGCCAGCCTGTCCTTCGGGTTCTCGATGGTGCGCGTCGCCATGATGCCGGGGATGGCGCACGCGAAGCTCGACAGCAGAGGCATGAACGCCTTCCCGTGCAGCCCCACGCCCCGCATCAGCCTGTCCACGAGGAACGCCGCGCGCGACATGTAGCCGCTGTCTTCCAGCAGCGCGATGAAGAAGAAGAGCAGCAAGATCTGTGGCAGGAAGACGAGCACGCCGCCGACGCCCGCGATGACGCCGTCCACGATGAGGTCGGTCAGAAGCCCCGCGGGCATCTGCGCCCGCACCGCCTCGCCGAGCGCGCCGAATCCGCGGTCGATCAAGTCCATCGGCAGTGTCGCCCAAGAGAAGATCGCCTGGAAGACGACGGCCATCACGAGCAGAAGCAGAACCGGCCCGAAGAACTTGTGCGTGACGAAGCGGTCGATGCGCTCGGTCGAACTGGGGCGCGCGTCCTTCGCGCCGCGCACGGCCCCCGTGGTCACTTCTTCGATCCAGCGGTAGCGCGCCGTCAGAGGCTCCTGCCACCACTGCGGGCTTGCGCCCGAGAGCCGCGCGCGCGCCTGCTCGACCGCCTCGCGCAGCTCCGCGTCTTCGGGAAGGTCATCCGCGTAGAGGCCGCGCAGGGCCTCCTCGCGGCTCCGCGCGCCCGCGGCGTAGAGACGACGAACCTCCGCCTCGGCCGTCGGCGACAGCCGCCACAGGGCGCACGGCGGCGGTGAGCCGACTGCTTCGAGCACCGCGCGCGCAAGCTCTTCGAGTCCGCGTTTGGTCTTCGCCGTGACGGGGACGACGGGGACGCCGAGCGCTTCGGAGAGTCTCTCGGCATCAATCTCAAGCTTCGAGCGCTCGGCCAGATCGACCATCGAGAGGGCGACGACGAGCGGGCGGCCCGCTTCGAGGAGCTGTGTGACGAGGTAAAGGTTGCGTTCGAGGTTGGTCGCGTCAACGACCGCCACGACTACGTCGGGCGCGGGCATGCCCTCTATCCGGCCCGTGAGGATGTCGCGGGCGATCTCTTCGTCAATCGAAGCGGCGTCGAGGCTGTAGAGTCCGGGGAGGTCAACGAGGCGCGCGGGCGGCTGCTCGGCTTCGAGAGTCCAGAGACCCTCTTTGCGCTCGACCGTGACGCCGGGATAGTTGGCAACCTTCTGGCGGAGACCCGTGAGCGCGTTGAAGATGCTGGTCTTGCCCGCGTTCGGGTTGCCAGCCAGCGCCACGACCAACTGCCTGGTCTCTACTCCGGCGGGCGCGTCCGTCTGCGGCGGGGATTCGAGGATACTGCTCATTGGGGAAGTGATGAGTGGCAAGTGATAAGTGATGAGATAAAGATTTTCTTATCACTCATCACTCATCACTCATCACTACGGAAACGGTCTGGGCCTCGCTGCGGCGGAGCGCGAGGTGATAGTTGCGCACGCGGACTTCGAGGGGGTCGCCGAGCGGCGCGGCCTTGATGCCGCGGACAGGAGCGCCGGGGACGACGCCCATCTCCATCAGGCGGCGTGCCACCGCGCCCGAGCCGCGCACGGCCGTCACGCGGGCGTGACGCCCCGCTTCGAGCGCGTCGAGCGAGACGGCGGCCGGGCCGGTCGTGTCGGCCCGCTTCGACAGTTCACCAATCTGTCCGGCTGCGGCGTAGGCGAGACTCATAAACGTTCACCGATGATGACGAAGGATTCAAGATCGACGCGGCACGAAATGATGTGTGCCACGGTGAAGAATATACTCCTCTTGAAAATAGATTTCAATTTCATCTTGAGATTAATTTTGCACGGACTCCGGCGGGGCCGTCTTTATTGCAGCGCGGTCGGGATGATGGCGAGGTCGGCGCGGACGGGGCCGAGCGGCGTCGCGGCCGTGATGCGCAAGGGGAGGCGGCGCTTGTCGGTGCTGACCCAGAGGCGGAGCGCGAGGCGGTCGCCGGCCGCGTCGCTCGTGGTGAGCGCCAGCTCGACCGCGGGGATGTTCTGGCCGCCGAGCTGCAAAGGTGCGTTGCGCAGCGCCGTGATGAAGAGGACGCGCGGGCGCTTGTTGAGCAGCAGCGAGACGGAGTTGCGCTTGCCCGGCGTGAGGTCGAAGGAGCGCAGCGCGTAGAAGACCGAGAGCAGGTCGTGCGTGCCGAAGGGCACCTCGACGCGCGTGCCGTCTTCGAAGAGCGCGCTGCCGCCCTGCTGGTCGGCCGAGACGACGAAGCGCGCGCGCCGCTTGCCCTCGGAAAGGGCCAGCTCCGTGCGGAACGGGAGCACGCTCGAAGCGTCAACGTAAGAGTTGATCTGGTCGCTGACGGGGAAGAGCGTCTGCACGGCGCCGGCCGACTGTAGGTTCGCCGTCAGCAGCAGCCCCTCGCGGTTGAAGTAGCGCGCGCGCGGACGGACGAGGAGCGAGGCGGAGCCCGCGGGCTGCGCGTTCGTCCCGAGGAAGAAGTTGAAGTTCAACTGCTCGCCCGGCTTGAAGGGC
>CAXTSK010000470.1:0-4559 GCA_964246655.1 uncultured Pyrinomonadaceae bacterium | reverse complement strand
CCCGCGCAGGCTTCGACGGACGCGCAGGGAGGTGCGGCGCAAGCCAAGGCCCCCGCGGCGGCGCAGGTGCGCGGCGAGGCGCAGCCCATCCGCGGCGGCGCGCTGAAGATCGTCGAGAACATGGAGACGAGCCTGACGGTGCCGACGGCCACGTCGAACCGGCAGGTGCCCGTCAAGGTCTTGGAAGAGAACCGCGCGCTCGTCAACCAGTATTTGAAGGAGCACAAGCGCGGCAAGGCTTCCTACACGCACTTCGTCGCCTACGCCATCCTGCGCGCCGTCGAACGCTTCCCGCAGATGAACGACGGGTTCGCGACGGTCGAAGGGGCTCCAGCGCGCCTCCGCCGTTCGGAGGTCAACCTCGGCCTCGCCATCGACCTTGAGAAGAAGGACGGCACGCGCACGCTCCTCGTCCCGAACGTGAAGAACGCGGGCGCGCTCAACTTCGCGGAGTTCCTCGCCGCGTATGACGACGTGGTGAAGCGTGCGCGCGGCGGTAAGCTGGGCGTGCCCGACTTTCAGGACACGACCATCTCCTTAACGAACCCCGGCACCATCGGCACGGTCTCTTCGAACCCGCGCTTGATGGCCGGGCAGTCGGCCATCATCGCGACGGGCGCGATTGAGTATCCGGCCGAGTACCACGCGATGACGCCGCAGGCGCTCTCGCTCTTAGGCATCAGCAAGGTCGTCAACGTCTCCTCGACCTACGACCACCGCGTCATACAGGGCGCGGAGTCGGGCGCCTTCCTCGCGCACGTACATGAACTGCTGCTCGGCGAGCACGGGTTCTACCTGAAGATTTTTCGCGACCTCGGCATCCCGTACCAGCCGATGCGCTGGGCGCGCGACTTCAACCCCGCGCTGCTCGGCCGCTACGACGCGCGCGAAGAGGTCTCGAAGGAGGCGCGCGTCCTCGAACTCATCAACGCCTACCGCGTGCGCGGCCACCTCATCGCCGACACAGACCCTTTGCACGCGCTGCCTATTCAGTACCACCCCGAACTCGACATCGAGACGTACGGGCTGACCATCTGGGATTTGGATAGAGAGTTCATCACGGGCGGACTCGCAGGCCGCGAGAGCGCGACCCTGCGCGAGATACTCGACATCCTGCGCCGCGCCTACTGCGGCAAGGTCGGCACGGAGTACAGACACATCCAGAGCAAGGAGCAGAAGCTCTGGATCCGCGAGCGCATTCGCGTCGAGTTCGTCAACCCCGAGCCACTCGACGCGGAGACGAAGAAGGCTCTGTTGATGCGCCTCATCCGCGCCGAGCAGTTCGAGCGCTTCCTGCACACGAAGTACCTCGGGCAGAAACGTTTCTCGCTGGAAGGCTGCGAGACGATCATCCCGCTCCTCGACCGGCTCGTCGAACTCTCGTCCGAGAAGGGCGTCGAAGACATCACTTTGGGGATGGCCCACCGCGGGCGTCTGAACGTGCTGGCCAACGTCGTCGGCAACTTCTCCGAACGCATCTTCACGGCCTTCGAGGGCTCAGTCCACCCCGACTTCCCCGCCGACGAGGGCGACGTGAAGTACCACCAGGGCGCCAAGGGCGAGCGCGAGACCGCCGCGGGCAAGAAGGTGCGCATCACCATCTCGCCCAACCCGAGCCATCTCGAATTCGTAGACCCCGTGGTCGAGGGCATGGCGCGCGCCAAGCAGGACGCGTGGGAGTTGGCGGGCGCGAAGCGCGAGGAGGTCATCGACCGTGCGCTGCCAGTGCTGCTGCACGGCGACGCGGCCTTCGCCGGTCAGGGCATCGTGATGGAGACGTTGCAGCTCGCCGACCTCAAGGGGTATCGGACGGGCGGCACCATCCACATCATCATCAACAACCAGATCGGCTTCACCACCGCGCCCGAGGCCAGCCGCTCGTCCATCTACTCGACCGACGTGGCGAAGATGACGCAGCTCCCCATCTTCCACATCAACGGCGACGACCCCGAGGCCGCCTACCGCACGCTGCGCATCGCGCTCGACTACCGGCAGGAGTTCAACAAGGACGTGGTCTTAGATGTCATCGGCTTCCGCCGCCTCGGCCACAACGAGGGCGACGAGCCGAGCTACACGCAGCCTTTGATGTACGCGCGCGTGAAGGCGCACCCGGGCGTGCGCTCCGTCTACACGCAGCGACTCGTCGGCGAGGGCGTCGTCACCGAGGAGGAGGTCGAGCAGATGACGCGCGAGGCCGTCGAGCGCTACGAGCGCAGCCACGCGCGCGCCAAGGAGATCGTCGCGCAGAAGGAGCCTTTGAAGGAGCTGCCGCCGCCGACGCCCGAAGAGGACGGCTCCGACATCGTCGAGACCGGCGTCCCCGCCGAAGTCATCCGCGACATCGCGCACCGCATCGCCGTCGTCCCCGAAGGCTTCAACATCAACCCGAAGATGGTGAGCCAGCTCGCGCGCCGCGCGAAGATGGGCGAGGGCGCGGCGCCTCTGGACTGGGGCTTCGGCGAGCTGATGGCCTTCGGCTCGCTCGGGTTGGAAGGGACGCGCGTGCGTCTGTCGGGTCAGGACTCGGGGCGCGGCACGTTCTCACACCGCCACGCCATCATGTACGACACGCGAACCGGCAAGCCCTGGGAGCCGCTCTCGGAGATGACGAAGGGCAACGACACGCGCTCGCTGGTCGAGGTCTTCGACAGCTCTCTGTCGGAGCAGGGCGTGCTCGGCTTCGAGTACGGCTACACGGTCGAGGCGAAGGACGCGCTCGTGATGTGGGAGGCGCAGTTCGGCGACTTCTCCAACGGCGCGCAGGTCATCACCGACACCTTCGTCGCGCCGAGCGTGGACAAGTGGCAGCAGCCCTCGCGCCTCGTGCTCCTCCTGCCGCACGGCTACGAGGGTCAGGGGCCGGAGCACTCGAACGCGCGTCTCGAACGTTACCTGCAACTCTGCGCCGAGAACAACATGCAGGTCTGCTACCCGACGACGCCTGCGCAGTATTTCCACCTGCTCCGCCGTCAGGTCAAGCAGCCCGTCGCGCGCCCGCTCGTCGTGATGACGCCGAAGAGTCTGCTCCGCCTGCCCGCGGCCGTCTCCTCGATTGAGGAGTTGACGCAGGGCGGCTTCCGCCCCGTCATCGACGACGCGGAGGTGCAAGACCGCTCGGCCGTGCGCCGCATCGTCGTCTGCGGCGGCAAGGTCTTCTACGACCTCGCGGCGGCGCGCAAGAAGGCGGACGACTACCGCGTCGCCATCGTCCGGCTCGAACAGTTCTACCCGTTCCCCGAGCGCGCCCTGCGGGAAATCTTCGCGACCTACGAGCAGGCGACACAACTCGTCTGGTGCCAGGAGGAGCCGAAGAACTACGGCGGCTGGCACTTCGTCGAGCCGCGACTCGCGGGTCTGCTCAAGGGCTGCGAGCGCCCCTTCTACGCGGGCCGGGCGGCCTCGGCAAGCCCGGCCACCGGTTCTTACACGATTCACGAACTCGAACAGCGCAAGCTCATCGACGACGCGCTCACCGAGCACGCGCCCTACGTCTCCGGCGCCAGTACCGCCCGCTTCGCGGGGCAGGCGGATTCGTGAGGGAGTAGGCAGTTAGCGGAAGCAATTTCAACACAGAGACACGGAGACACGGCTTCGAAGTCATGAGTCTTCAAGCCGTGTCTTCGTGTCTCTGTGTCTCTATGTCGGACGCCTTCATCATCTTCACGTATTCCGGCCAAGCGTCATACAAATAGAGAGAGAACGGTATCCACCAGATGAGGTCATTGGTGAGGCAGAGGACGAGAGTCGAGGGCGGCCAGGCGCCGGTGTAGATGAGTTGGGCGAGGCCGACGGGGCCGAGCAGCTTACCCAGAAGCCCGACGGCCGCCAGCAACCAGCCGCGCTCGGGGGCGCGTGCGACCTCGAAATAGATGATGCCGTAGAGGCCGACGACCATGCCGAGGCAGGCGAAGATCTGCGGGTGGTTCTGCAAGGGCAGGCCCGAGAAGCGGAAGAGCCACTGCGGGTCGAGCGCAGAGTAAAGCCCCCACGCGATGTTGTAAGCGCCCGCCGCACAGAAGACCGCGCGGTGGAACCTCCTGCGCGCGATCAAGCTTTCGCCCCTTCGGCCCGCCAGGGCCAGGCGCCGCCGGGGAGCCCCAGCGCCGCGTACGCGTCGCGCAATCCGGAAAGCGCGACGCCCGCGGACATCAACGTCAACAGCCACACGATCTCCTCCGGCACCGCCTGCGCGTGCGGCGCGAGCGCCGTCTCCGCGCGCCGCCACCCGAGCAACGCGGGGAGCAGGTTCGCGAGCATCGCGCCGTAGATGATCGCCATCAAGGTGTGCGTCACGCGCTCGCCCGCGAAGACGCCGCCGAGCGGCGCGCGCACCGTGTCCTCAACGACGAAGTCGCGGAGCGTGATGAAAATCTCCGCCGCCAGCAGCGTCCCGAGTACGTAGGCCCACGCGCCGCGCCACTCGACGCGCGGCAGCAAGGCGAAGAGGACTGCGTAGACGAGCGCGCGCGCCGCGTGCAGTCGCAACTCCGCGCGCGCGCCGGGCCGCGCCGGCCGCCGCGCGCGCCCCGGGGGGGAGGAGGTCGTGTCGGAGGCGCCGG
>CAXTSK010000469.1:0-4564 GCA_964246655.1 uncultured Pyrinomonadaceae bacterium | reverse complement strand
TCCGCCAGCGCACGCGCCACCTCCTCCGGGCTCTCCGGGAACAGCACGCGCTCCGCCCGCCCGCCCGCCGTGTTGCTCGCGTCCGCGAGGAAGGATTGAATCTCGTCCTGCTCTGATTTAACCAGCATCGTGTTCAATGATGAATGATGAATAATGAACTGAAGGCAAGCTGCCTTCAGTTCATTATTCATCGTTCATCGTTTCCCTCACGTCATCGTCAGCTCGCGCTCGCGGAGGTACTTGACGCGGTCGCGGATTTCGGCGGCGCGCTCGAACTCAAGCGCCTTGGCGGCGGCGCGCATCTCGTGTTCGAGACGGGCGATGGTGGCCTCGATGTTGGCGGCCGTGTAGTCGTCCATCGATTCGAGGTCGAGCGGCACCTTGAAGTAGTCGGCCTCGTAGGCGGTGACGAGCGTGGACTCGATTGACTTGATGATGGTCGTCGGGGTGATGCCGTGCTCCTGGTTGTACTCCTCTTGGATCGCGCGGCGGCGCTCGGTCTCGCCGACGGCGCGCTTCATCGAGTCGGTCATCTTGTCGGCGTACAGTATCGCCATGCCGTTCGCGTTGCGCGCGGCGCGCCCCATCGTCTGGATGAGCGACGACTCACTGCGGAGGAAGCCCTCCTTGTCGGCGTCGAGGATAGCGACCAAAGAAACTTCTGGAAGGTCGAGCCCTTCGCGCAGGAGGTTGATGCCGACGAGCACGTCGAACTCGCCGCGGCGCAGGTCGCGCAGGATGCGTATGCGCTCAAGCGTTTCGATGTCCGAATGCAGGTAGCGGACGCGGACGCCGACCTCTGCGAAGTACTCGGTGAGGTCTTCGGCCATCTTCTTCGTGAGCGTGGTGACGAGGACGCGCTCGTTGCGTTCGGCGCGCGTGCGGCATTCGCCGAGGAGGTCGTCGATCTGCCCCTTGACGGGTCGTATCTCGACCTGCGGGTCGGTCAGACCCGTCGGGCGGATGATCTGTTCGACGACTTCGCCGCCGGTGCGCGTCAGCTCGTACGGGCCGGGCGTGGCTGAGACGTAAATGGTCTGGCCGATGCGCGCCTCGAACTCTTCGAAGTTGAGCGGGCGGTTGTCCATCGCCGACGGGAGACGAAAGCCGTATTCGACGAGCGTGCGCTTGCGCGACTGGTCGCCGTTGAACATGCCGCGGATTTGCGGGACGGTCTGGTGCGACTCGTCGATGACGACCAACGAGTTCGCGGGCAGGTAGTCTAAGAGCGTCGGCGGCGGCGAGCCCGGCGGCTTGCCCGTCAGGTGGCGCGAGTAGTTCTCGATGCCGCGGCAGAAGCCCATCTCCTTGATCATCTCAAGGTCGTACATCGTGCGCTGGTGCAGGCGTTGCGCCTCGACGATCTTGCCCTCCTTAATCAACTGCGGCTCCCACCAGTCCAGCTCTTCGCGGATGGTCTTAATCGCCCGCTTGACCGTGGACTTCGGCATCACGTAGTGAGTCTTCGGGTAGATGGGCAGGCGCGCCGTGTGCTTCTGCAAGACCTCGCCGAGCAGCGGGTCGATGGTCGAGACCGAGTCCACCTCGTCACCCCAAAGCTCGATGCGGTAAGCCTGGTCTTGATAAGAAGGGTAGACCTCGACCGTGTCGCCGCGGACGCGGAACGAGCCGCGGTCGAACTCGACATCCGAACGCTCGTACTGCAACTCGACGAGGCGCTGCAACAGCTGTTCGCGCGTCGTCTTCATCCCCGGCTCGACGAAGAGGATCATGTCGTAGTAGGCGTCCGGGTCGCCGAGGCCGTAGATGCACGAGACGCTGGCGACGACGATCACGTCGCGCCGCTCGAAGAGGGCGCGCGTGGCGGAGAGGCGCAGGCGGTCGATCTCCTCGTTGATCGTCGCCTCCTTTTCGATGTACGTGTCCGAGGCCGGGACGTACGCCTCCGGCTGGTAGTAGTCGTAGTAGGAGACGAAGTACTCGACCGAGTTCTCGGGGAAGAACGACTTGAACTCCTGGTAGAGCTGCGCGGCGAGCGTCTTGTTGTGCGCGATGACGAGCGTCGTGCGCTGCGTGCGCTCGATGACGGTGGCGACCGAGAAGGTCTTCCCCGAGCCCGTGATGCCCAGGAGCACCTGGTCTTTCGCGCCCTCGTCCAGCCCGCGGACGAGCGTGTCGATGGCGGCGGGCTGGTCGCCCTGCGGCTTAAATTCTGAGCGAAGTTTGAAAGGCATAAAGACAGATGTCAGATGCTAGGTTATTAGATGTCGGTATCAGAAGGTTGATTCTAACACTGACATCCGGCATCTAGCATCTGACATCCATGCCTTACTTAATGGCGAGCGCCTGAAGCTGTGTGAGCGGGCCGTTGAAGTAGTCGTGGTCGGCGGGGCCGCTGACGCCGCTGATGTCGAGGCTCTGCGAGTACTGCCAGAACGTCCAGACCGTCCAGCCGACGGGGAGCGGCGAGGGCGCGCTCGCGCTCGTGTAGTGCGCGACCCAGAGCGGGTACGCGCTGAACTGGTCATTGAAGTATTCGTTCCAGAAGGGGGTGTTGGTGTAGATGATGGGCGCGACGCCGGCGACCGGCTCGACCGCGTCGAGCCAGGTCTGGACGCCGCCGACGAGCGACTGGCCGGTGACGCCGTCGTTAAGCTCGATGTCGAGGACGGGCGGGAGGTCTCCCGGCCCGAACTGGACGGTCGAGAGGAAGTGCGCGGCCTGCTGTTCGGCGGGCTCCTGCGCGCGGTAGAGGTGGTAGGCGCCGCGCAGGAGCCCCGCGGCTTTCATCCCGGCCCAGTTGGCGGCGAAGTCGGGGTCGGTGATGCCGGTGCCCGCGGTCGCCTTGGCGAAGGCGAAGGCGCACCCGGCGGCCTTCACCGCCTGCCAATCGACGTGGCCTTGAAAGTGCGAAACGTCAATACCCGTGAGCCTCGCAGGTGAGTTACTTGACATGAGTTTCTCCTTATAAGTTTCGGGCTTCGGTTAAAAGCCACTTGCCTTTAACCCTAAGCCCGAAGTCGGAAAACCGCGGCCGGACATTTCGCTCTACGCGGGCGTCGGCTGGCTTGAGCTGATCTGGTAGATGGCCTCCATGACGGCCGAGCGCACCTCGGTCGGAAGCGAGCCGCGCACCGCGAGGCGGCGGAAGGCCGGGAGCACTTCCTTCTGGCCCGAGAGCGCGAGCAGCTTGACGACGGCGAGGCGCACCTCGTTGTTCGGGTGGCCCTCGATGGCGCGCAGGAGTGGCTGCACCTCGCCCGCCTTCGCCATCAGGAAGAGGAGCGAGAACGCCTCGTAGGTGCGCTCGCGGCTCTCGCCCGTGAGCTGCGAGATGGAGTCGTGGGCGAGGCCCGAGGTGGCGATGGCCGCGCCGATCTCGCGGCGGCGTTCGGGCGTGGCTTCGCGCAGGGCACGCGTGAATGACTCGGCGCGGTCTGCGCGCAGTTCGTGGAGAGCGCGCGCGGCGGCGCTGCGAACTTCACGGGACGGGTCGTCGAAGGCGGCGCAAATCTGCTGGAACGCCTCGTCCGTGTCTACGTGCGAGAGCTCGACGATGGCCGAGGCGCGCTCGTTGGGGTTGCCGCTCGCGATGCGCTGCTGGATTGCCGCCGGGACGGTCGATGATTCGTCGAAGAGCGCGATGCCCCTCTCGCGCGTCTCGGTCGCGGGCTCGTAGGCGGCGGGCGCGGGCTCCGGCTCTTGCGGGACGGGCGGGACTTCGGTCGTGTAGTCTGCGACCTCTATGTCGCGCGTCGTCTCGGCTTGAGCTTCGGCGATGGGCGCGGTCAGTTCGGCGACCTCTTCAACTTCAGTGCTCGTCGGAGCCGCGAGCGCCTCGCCGAACGAAGTCTCGAAGACGGGCTCGGCCGCTGCGGGCTCGGGCGAAGGCGTGGCGGAGGCCGCGGGCTGAGTCTCGCCGCCCATCTCGCCGATGTCGAAGTCGAACCACTCGTCCGCGGACGGCGTCAACTCCTTCGAGGAGTCGGCGGCGACGGGCTCGATCTCGCGCGTCGCCTCTTCGGCGCCCGCGTCGAACAGTGTGGTGTGCCCCGGCTCGGGCTGCTCGGTCGCGAGGTCGACAGTCCCGGCCAGAGTGATCTCTTCTTCCTGTTGGGCGGCGGGCTCGATGCCTACCTCTTCGGCGGCGGCGGTAATCTCTTCAAGCGCCCCGGCGGCCTCTTCTTCAAGATCGATGAAGGGCTCGACGGCGCTCTCCGCGACCGTCTCGGAAGCCTCTTCGGCGTGGACGGGCTCGGGGACGTGAGCGGGCTCGCCCGTCGCCTCGGCCACGGGCTCTTCGGCGGGCAGTGCGTCAACGACGCCCGCGACCTCTTCGGTCGGCACGGTTTCGGCTTCGAAGGAGGGGACGGGTTCGCTCGCCTCGACCGCCGGGATGGCGGTCTGCGTCTCGGCGGTTGGGGTCTCTTCGAAGCCTTCGCGGCAGAATTCGACGGCAGTGCGGATGACGCGCGGCGGGATGCGGTTGCGCTCGTTCTTCTCGCGTTCGAGCAAAGCTTCGAGCGGCTTGACGGCGGAAGGGTCGCGCAGCGCGCCGAGCGCCTGCGCGTCGTGCTGCACGTGCTGTATTTGATTTTCAACG